>CANHGA010000110.1 GCA_947460085.1 Synechococcaceae cyanobacterium | reverse complement strand
GAGGGGAGCAGTCACAGGGGAACCGGCAACCTTGTGGTGGAGCAGGCTTACCACCCTTCGAGGGCCTCGTGGGGCTGCGGGGGCCGCAAAGCCAGATCAAATTGAAGCGAAAAGGCCTCGATTAACAGGGGCCGTACCCGGGCGCAGCTGAGCTCTGGCCGCCAATCGACCAGGCGCCCCACCGGGCGATCGGCGATGCCACAGGGCACCACCTGGGCAAACCCCTCGAGCGGGCACGACACATTCAGCGCCAGGCCGTGTTGGCTAATCCAGCGCTTGGCCCCCACACCAATGGCTGCCACTTTCTTGCCCTCGAGCCACACGCCAGTCAGGCCCTCAAGCCGGCCAGCGGCCAAGCCCAACCCAGCCAGCAGATCAATCACCACCTGCTCAAGGGAGCGTAGGTAGAGGTGCAGATCGGCCCCATGGCGCTCCAGGTTGAGCACCGGATACAGCACCAATTGGCCCGGCAGATGGTGGGTCACCTCGCCGCCGCGATCAATCCGGTGAAGAGGCCAAGGCGGATTGGCCGGATCAAAGCGCAGAAAGCCAGGATCCGAGCCGCGGCCCAGGGTGAAACAGGGCTCATGTTCCAGCAGCATCAAGGTTTCCGGCCCCGTGGGATCCCGAAGCAGGCGTTGCTGCAGTTGGCGCTGGGCCTGCCAAGCGGGTTCAAAGGCCAGGGGATCCGCCCTTTCAAAAAGGATTGCGTCGAGGCTGGGTCCCATCAAAAAGACTTCCTAGCGTGGCTCCGCCTGAGCACTGGAGTCGACTGTCATCCCATGAAACTGCTGATCCATGGCCGCAATCTTGACCTCACCGAAGCTATCCGCGAGTACACCGAAACCAAACTGAGTCGCGCCATCAACCATTTCGAGGGCATGGTCAAGGAAGCCGATGTGCACCTCTCGGTCGCCCGCAACCCCCGGGTTCCGCAGCAGACCGTGGAGGTGACGGTCTTTGCCAATGGGACCGTGATCCGCGCCCAGGAACACAGCGACAATCTTTACGCCAGCATTGATCTGGCCGCCAGCAAACTCAGCCGTCAACTGCAGCGGTACCACGACAGGATTAAGGACCACCACCACAGCCCAGGGCACCGAGCCTCCCTGACTCCACCCACCGAAGCGGTGGTGGACGAGCAGCCGGTGAGCTCATCCCTCACCGCTGGCAAAGAGCCCGCGCTGCCCAGCCGGGGCGTCCGTCGCAAATACTTTGAGATGCCTGCCATGGAGCTGGATCAAGCCCTGCACCAGCTCGAGCTGATCGACCACGATTTCTATGTGTTCCGCGATGCGGCCAGTGGTCAAATCCACGTGGCCTATCGCCGCAACCATGGGGGGTTTGGCGTAATTCAGTCGAAGCAACCTTGAACCGGGACCGTCCCGACCTCGCCCCCTTGATCGACCATGCCCTGCTCGATCCCCACCAGGGCAGCGCGGCGATAGCCCGATGCTGCGATGAGGCCCGTCACTTTGGTTTTGCCGGGGTGTGCGTGGCCTCCCGCTGGGTGGAGTTGGCCCGCGAAAAACTGCCCCTTTCCGGCAGCGGCAAAGGCCAAAGCCCAAAACTGATCGCCGTGGTGGGCTTTCCCTTTGGCGCGATCCCCCAGCGGATCAAGCGAGCGGAAGCGGAAGCCGCCCTGGAGGCCGGTGCCGACGAACTCGATGTGGTGCCGGATTTCGGCGCCCTCGCCGATGGCAACACCACAGCGGTGCTGGATGAACTCGCCGCCATCTGCGAGTTGGACCGGCCGGTGAAAGTGATCCTGGAAGCCGGACGCCTCGACGGCGAGGCCCTCGCCCTGTTGGTGGAGATCAGCATTGATGCCGGCGTGCGCTATCTCAAAAGCGGCAGCGGCTTTGCCCCACCGGTCACGGTGGCGCAAGTGCAAACCCTGCGGGACCTGGCCCGGGGCCGGGCAGCCGTGAAGGCCTCCGGTGGCATCGCCAGCCTCGAGCATGCCCTCGACCTGGTGGAAGCGGGCGCCAGCCGCCTCGGCACCAGCAGGGGAATTGCCCTCATGCAGGCGTTGCGTGCTTGAGCCAAAACGTGCCTGAGCAGAGCCGTGCCTGAGCAGAGCGTTGAGGGGCTGGCCTTGAGCAGCAAACCCCTGGGGGAAAACGATCGCCTCCTCACCCTGCTGACGGATCAGGAGGGCCTGTTGCGGCTTGCCGTTCCCGGAGCTCGCCGGCCCAAAAGCAGCTTGGCTGGAGCCGTGCCCCTGGCCCACCTCCGGCTGCAGGTGGGCGGGGGCAGCGGCCTGCAACGGGTGCGCCAACTCAAGACACTGCACAACTACAGCCAGCTGGGCCAACGGCTCGAGACCCTCTCCGCAGCCCAGGCCCTGGCCGAACTGTGCCTGGCGCTGGTTCCCACAGGCACCCCAGCACCGGGAATCCTGGGCGATGTGCTGATGCAGCTCGGACGGCTCGAGGAACTGGTCCGCGGGCACGGCCCCAATCTCGAAGCCCTGGCGATCGCCGTGCAGGGATCCATCCACCTGCTGGCCCTCGGCGGCTATGCCTTGCCCATGGCCGAATGCAGCCGCACCGGGGAGCCCTTGGCCCCCCCCATCGGCAACTGGGATTGGCGTTGCAGCCTGGTGCCCAGCGAAGGCCTGGCCATTGGTGCCATCGCCGGGGCCCGGGTGGTGCTCAACGCCTCCGAATTGGCCCTGCTGCAACGGCTACTGCGGCCCGCCCTGCCGCGCAAACGGGACGGGGAACTCATGGGGCCCGAAGCGGTTTGGGTGCACCTGCTCGATCTGGTGGAGAGCTGGTGTAGCGAGCATCTGGGGCGCCGCCCCAGGGCCTTCAAGCTGCTTCGCATGGGCTTTGGACCATCATGACGGACCAGAACCGCAGACAAACCAGCTTGCGCGGCCATCCAGCCCCCAAAGGATCCAACCCCGGACCAGGTACCGGGGTGTTGGGTGTGCTCACCCTGCCGGAATTCCGGAAACTTTGGATCGGCCAGCTCTTCAGCCAGCTGGCCGACAAGTTCTACATCGTGTTCATGGTGTTTTTGATCGCCCAGTACTGGGTGACCACCGCACCACCCAGTGAGGGGGCCATCGCCGAAGCCGCCGGGGCCTTCAATTTTAATTTGGATACCCGCGCCCAGCTGATCACCCTGCTGGCCACGGGCATCTATGTGGCCAACACCATCCCGGCCATGGTGCTTGGCCTGGTAGCGGGGGTCTGGGCCGACCGCTGGCCCAAGCGGGAGGTGATGGTGGCCTCCAACGGCCTCAGGGTTGGCCTGAGCCTGCTGATCCCCCTGTGTTTGATCGATGGCCCCCAATGGCTGGGGCTGAGCTGGGGCTATTGGGGTCTGGTGGTGATCACCTTCTGCGAATCGGTACTCACCCAGTTTTTTGCTCCCGCCGAGCAAGCGGCGATCCCGATGCTGGTGCCCAAGCCCCAGCTGCTCGCAGCCAATTCGCTCTATCAAGCCACCAGCATGGGCGCCACGATCGTGGGCTTTGCCCTCGGGGATCCGATCCTGAGGCTGCTGCAAGGGCTGCTGGCCCACATCGGCATCAACGACGGCGAATTTGTCTTGCTGCCCATTTGCTATGGGATCGCAGCCCTCTCGATTGCCCGAATCCGGTTCAACGAGCCCCCCCGCCAACCCACTGGCACCAGCATCTGGGGGGAAATGGGTGATGGCCTCCAGGTGCTGAAAGAGCGCAGCAGCGTGCGCAGCGCCATGATCCAGCTGGTGTTGCTTTACAGCCTGCTCGCCGCGCTCTACGTGCTGGCCATCAGCCTGGCTTCAGCGATCAAGGTGCTTGGCCCCACCCAGTTCGGCATCCTGCTGGCCATGAGTGGGATGGGCCTGGCCGTTGGGGCGATTGGGGTGGCCCAATGGGGCCATGGCCTACGCCGCCGCACCCTCGCCTCCACGGGCCTGGGCACGATTGCCTGTTGCCTGCTGCTGCTGGGCCAATTCCGCGGCCAGCTGGGCCTCACCCTGGCCCTCTGCGCGATCCTGGGCATCGGAGCGGCGCTCCTGGCGATTCCGGCCCAAACCACCATCCAGGAAGACACACCAGAATCCCTTCGCGGCAAGGTTTTCGGCCTCCAAAACAACCTGATCAACATTGCCCTCAGCCTGCCCTTGGTCCTGGCTGGCACGGTCGTGAGTTGGTATGGATTGCTGCCAGTGCTTTGGGTCCTGGCAGGGATCGCCCTGGTGGCGGCCCTCTTTGAGCGGCCCTGGCGACGCTGTTAGCGTGAACCTCCGGATGCTCCAGCCCTGGTGGCCCACATTGCCTGGCTAGGCAAGAAATCGCCCTTTTGCGGCAATGTCACCTACGGCCTCAGCACCACCCATGCCCTGCGGAGCCGAGGCCATGGGATCAGCTTTATCCATTTCGACACCCCAGCCGGTCGACCGTCCCCAACCACCCTGGCCGAAGAGCTCGGGGTCGATAGCTCCGATAGTCCTGGCAGTGGGCCAGATGGTCTGGGTGGGGGGCCCGAGGTAGCCCTGCCCTACCTCGTGAAATCGCAGGTTTACACGATCCCCTCCCCCGGGGCCCAACGGGAGCTCCGGGAATCCCTCGAGCGGCTGCGCCCGGATGTGGTGCACGCCAGCCTCACCCTCTCCCCCCTCGACTTCCGGCTTCCCGACCTTTGCCAGCAACTGGGGGTGCCCCTGGTCGCCACCTTCCACCCCGCCTTTGACGCCAGCCTTCGCAATATCACCGCCGGCACCCAGCAGCTCACCTACCAGCTCTATGCCCCGGCCCTAGCCAAATTTGACCGGGTGATTGTGTTCTCCGACTTACAGGCCGAGGTACTGATGCGCCTGGGGGTGCGTCCAGACCGCCTCGCTGTCATCCCCAACGGGGTCGACCCCAACACCTGGAAACCGGCCGGAGCGAGCCCCAGCCCGGAGCTCTGCCAGCTGCAGCGGCGGTTTGCCGGCAGAAGGGTGTTTCTCTACATGGGCCGGGTGGCCACCGAGAAAAACGTGGAGGCCCTGCTCAAAGCCTGGCGGCTGGTGCGGCCGGCGGGCTGCGTGCTGTTGATCGTGGGCGACGGCCCCCTGCGCAGCTCCCTGCAGGCCAACGACGCGGAAACAGATGTGGTGTGGTGGGGCTACGAGCCCCGGCTGGAGATTCGGGTCGCCCTGCAACAGCTGGCCGAGGTGTTCCTGCTGCCGTCGCTCGTGGAGGGGCTCTCCCTCGCCCTACTCGAAGCCATGGCCAGCGGCACGGCCTGCGTGGCCACCGATGCCGGTGCCGATGGCGAGGTGTTGGAGGGGGGGGCCGGGATTGTGATCAGCACCCAAGGGGTCACCACCCAATTGCGCACCTTGCTGCCGGTGCTGCGCGACCAGCCCGTGCTCACGGCGGAGCTGGGGCGGCAGGCCCGGCAGCGGGCCCTGGAGCGCTACACCCTCGAGGGCAATATCGATGCCCTGGAAAAGCTCTACAGCCAACTGGTTCCCCAGGGAAGCCGCCTGGTGGCCTGAAGCCGATTAAAAACCCGATAAAGCGGGTCCCTTAGCCAGCAGGCCCGGCCTCCAAGCTGCGGCAAATGGCATCAAAAGCCTGGGCCGGATCTTGGGCCGCCGTAATTGGCCGGCCAATTACCAAGTGGCTGGATCCGGCAGCGATCGCCTGGGCAGGGGTCAGCACCCGCTGCTGGTCCCCCAGGGCCGAGCCGGCGGGGCGAATGCCTGGAGTGACTAGGGCAAAGGGCTCGGGATGGTCGGCCCGAAGCGCCGCCACCTCGAGGGGCGAGCACACGCAACCACCAATGCCGGCCCCGGCGGCCAGGCGCGCCAGCCGGCCCACGTAGGCCGCCACAGGTTCGGGAACGGCCAGTTCCCGGGCAAAAGCAGCCTGCTCCCAACTGGTGAGCACGGTCACAGCCAGCAGGGTGGGCGAAGCAAGCCCCGCCTGATCAGCGGCCGCCAGGGCGGCTTCTTGGGCGGCCTTGAGGGCCTCGCTACCGGCGCAGGCATGGACCGTGATCAGCTCCGCCCCTAACCGGGCGGCACTGCGGCAAGCCCCCGCCATGGTGGCTGGGATGTCGTGGAACTTGAGGTCAAGGAACACCCGCAGGCCGAGCTCCCGCAGCTGGGCCACCACCGCTGGACCAGCGGCCCCATGGAGCTCCAGGCCCACCTTCACCCAACGCAGCCCAGGGATCGACTGGACCAAGGCGATGGCTTGCCCCGAGTCCATGCCATCGAGGGCAAGGATCAAGCGTTCTGCAGAAACTTGGTTGGGAGCATGGTTGGCGGCTTGGTTAGGAGCTGGGTTTCGGGGCATGGCGAGGGAGGGACGGGGCTTCAGGCCACCAAGCGTCTGAAGGTCTTTTTACCCAGCTGGAGCACCTTGCCTTCCAGGGCCGATGCATCAGCGAACTCCTGGTTGGGATCGGCCAACTTGGCGCCATCGAGTTTCACCCCACCCCCTTGGATCTGGCGGCGGGCGTCACTGCTGCTCGCGCAGATGCCCACGGCAGCGAGCAGATAAAAGGCCTTGGCCGGGAAGTTCACCTGGGCCATGGAAGCGGCGGGCACCTCCGCATCAGCGGCCCCACTGCCAGCAGCCCCTCCCACCAACGTGGCCGCATCCAGCTGGGCCTGCTGGGCCGCCGCTGAGCCATGGCGCTGGCGGGTGACCTCCAGGGCCATGGCTTTTTGGCGCTCCCTTGGGTTGGCGGGCAGGGCGGCCAAATCCAAATCGGTGAGCAGGGTCAGATAGGTGTCGACAACGGCATCGGGCACCTTCTCAAGCTTGGAATACATCGAGAGGGGATCCTCCGCGAGGCCCACGGTGTTGCCCAGGCTCTTGCTCATCTTCTGGACCCCATCGAGCCCCGGCAAGATGGGCAGCAACATCCCAAATTGGGGGCGTTGGCCGAAGTGGCGCTGCAAATCGCGGCCCATGGCCACATTGAATTTCTGATCGGTGCCCCCCAGCTCCAGATCCGCCTCGATGGCATGGGAGTCGTAACCCTGCAGCAGGGGATAGAGGAAT
>CANHGA010000109.1 GCA_947460085.1 Synechococcaceae cyanobacterium | reverse complement strand
CCTTCGATTCCTGCTGCTCGCCCCGATAAAAGGCAATCGACTCGGCGTTGTCCCGGACATGAACCATGCCGTAGCGGAAATCTGCCTCAAGCCTCAGCTGGGCATTGTTGAGAACAACCAGTCGCCGGCTAATAAAGACGACAAGGGTGGTGCCAAGCACCGAATAGGCAAAAAGGATCCCCGCCAGATTCGTGCTAATCGTCCACAGAATAATGATGAAGCTAAAAAAGGTAAGCAGGGCTTCGATGATGCCCACACTCACCTCCAAACTTGTGCCCGTAAAGCTTGCGGTGTCCTGGGTAATCCGCTGGTCTGGGTTATCAATTTCACCGCCAGTCTCATCGTTGGGGTTGATGAGGTAGTAGGCCCGATTCGACATATAACGCTCCAACAGCCGCTCACTCAGCCATTGGCGCCATAGCAGGCCCAGCTTGGGAATCAGATAGGTCTGAAGACCTCGAATAGGCAATGCCAACACCAGGCAGAAGGCATAGACCGCCACCACCTTCCAAAACCCAGTCTGGTCATAGGCGACAAGGGCGTTATCGACATTGCGGGCGATAAAGCTAATTCCCACATTGATCGCATTAATCACCAACACCAAAAGGGCGATGGCTCCAAGCAACAGCCAGGGCACCCAACGCCGGTGCCGCAAGCTGCTGCGAAACGCGGCAAAAACGGCCGTGCCAGCAGCAAAGAGTACCATCACAGCCAGCCCCCAGGGCCCTTTCCAAATGGCGGCGACTTGCTGGGGGACCCCGGGAAGGAAGCGGCTCTGAAGCTCGGGGATCCAAGCCCCAGTAGCCGCCACCACCGCTGTTAGCAGCAGCAGGGTGACACCCACCACCACCGCCAACAGGGCCCCCAACAGCAACAGGAACTGCCAGGCGTTGGTCTCCTCAATGGGGAGGAAGTAGGGCTGGGCCAGGCGCTGCAGCTTGCCGAGCTGGCTGCGGAAGGCCGAAAGGGGACTCATGGAGCTGCTCTATTGCAACCATTCTCGCTGTCAACCCGGGGGCCACGCCAGGGGCCGCCCGCCCATCACGTGCACGTGCAAATGGAACACGGTTTGACCGGCCTCAGCGCCGCTGTTGATCACGGTGCGGAAGTCTTCCAGACCCTCCTGCTTGGCCACCTTGGCGGCCACCAGCAGGAGGTGGCCCAGCAGGAGCTGGTTCTCCTGCTGGGCCTCGGATAGCTGGGGGATGGGCTCCCGGGGAATCACCAACACATGCACCGGCGCCTGGGGCTGCACATCGCGAAAAGCAAGGCACAGGTCATCGGCATACACCTGGTCACAGGGGATCTCGCCACGCAAGATGCGGCCAAAGATCGTGTCAGTGGGGGCCTCGCTGGCCATGGCACCGGGGGCAAAGGACGTGGGACAGAAAGGGCACTAATGCTGTAGCGACCCCTTTGGCCTGATGTTGGCACGATGCAGCACCGCCTCCCTCCAAGGGCTGGAAGCCCAAGAGGTGACGGTGGAGGTGGATCTCTCCCCCGGACTGCCAGGGCTGCACATGGTGGGCCTGGCCGACGCAGCCGTACAGGAATCCCGCGAGCGGGTGCGTTCGGCCCTGCGCCATAGCGGCCTCAAGGTGCCCCTCACCCGGGTAATCGTGAACCTGGCACCAGCTGACCTGCGCAAAGAGGGGCCGGGCTTCGACCTCCCCATCGCCCTGGCCCTACTGGTGGCCAGTGGCCAACTCAACCCCAAAGCCACCGACGGGGTGTGGAGCTGCGGCGAACTGGGCCTCGACGGCAGTTTGCGGCCGGTGCGGGGTGTGCTTTCCCTTGCCCTCCAGGCCCTGCACCAGGGCGCCCGCGCCCTGGTGGTCCCCACCGCCAACACCAGGGAAGCCCAGTTGGTCGATGGACTGGAGGTCTGGCCAGCCCCAAACCTCAGCGGCGCCGTCGCCATGCTCAAGGCCGGCAGGTTGCTCGTCAACACCGAACGTCCTGCGCCCCCCCAGCCTGCAAACCCCAGGCCCACCCCAGCCAAAGCGAACCCGGCGCCGGCCAGCCCAGCAGATCTGAGCGATATTCACGGCCAAGCCCATGGGCGCCGGGCCCTCGAAATCGCCGCGGCGGGGGGGCACCATCTGCTGCTGTGTGGGGCGCCCGGAAGTGGCAAAACCATGCTGGCCCAGCGGCTTGCCGGACTTCTCTCCCCCCTGAATGCCAAAGAAGCCCTGGAGATCACCAGGGTCCACTCGATCCTGGGGCTGCTGGTGGAAGGGGGCGGGCTTGTGCAGCAACGCCCCTTTCGCAGCCCCCACCACAGCTGTTCGGCCGCTGCCCTGATTGGGGGCGGTGCCATCCCCCGTCCCGGGGAGCTCTCGCTCGCCCACCACGGCGTGCTGTTTCTCGATGAACTGGCGGAGTTTCGCCGCAGCGTGCTGGATCAGCTGCGGCAACCGCTGGAAGAGGGGGCGGTTTGGATTCACCGCTCCAAGCGCCGCACCCTGTTCCCCTGTCAGATCACCTTGGTGGCGGCCTGCAATCCCTGCCCCTGCGGCTGGCATGGCGACCCCAATCGCCCCTGCCAGTGCGGCGAGGGGGCCCGCAGGCGCTATTGGGCCAAACTTTCGGGCCCCATGCTGGATCGCCTGGATCTCCAGGTGGTGATGCGGCGGCCTAGCAGCCACGACCTGGGGGCAAGTTTTCGGCCCATGGACCCTGCCACCAAGCCCGAAACCACTGCGGTCGTAGCCAAACGGGTGGCCCAGGCACGCCAGCGCATGGAGCGGCGAAACCCCAAGGGCTGCAGCAATGGCCAGCTGGGCTCAGCCTGCCTGCGAAAGCGCTTGAACCTCACACCAGAGGCCTTGGACCTGTGGGAGCAGGCCCTTCAGCAACGCCAACTCTCGGCCCGAGCGGGCGATCGGCTGCTGCGGGTCGCCCAAACGATCAGCGACTTGGACGGAACAGACACGATCGGTCCAAGCGCCATTGCAGAGGCGCTGACCTTTCGCTCCTTCGACCAACTGCTTTGAGCCGGAGACAGATCAGCGGCGGCGACGACGCTGCTGGGCCTTGCGCTTGTACTTCTCCACGGGAGTTTCGTGGTGACGCAGACGCTTGAGGTCGGCAAAGATGCCGGCCTTGGACACCTGGCGCTTGAAACGACGCAGGGCCGACTCAATCCCTTCGTTTTCGCCGACGGTGACCTGGGTCATGAAGCGCTGGAGTGATCTCAGAGCTTTCCAATGTAGCAACCATGCCCTCCGCCCCCTGACCTACGGATTGGAAGCCACCGGCAGCGAAGGGGGCGCAGACGCCTCCACCGCCGCGATGGGCTCGGCTGGAGCGATCGCCCGGTAGATGTACACATGGCCGAGTTGGCGACGACCAAAAGCCCGACGCTTCAACTCCCAACCGGGCTCAAACACCAGCTGGGTAAAGCCCGTGCCCGGACCCTGGGTGCGGGCCACCACCATCTCCGGACCGGCGCCAGCCTTGGTGGGCAAGGCCATCAGCAGGTTGTCGTTGTCCTTGCGGATCACCGAAAGGCGGTAGCTGGTGGCCAAATCGTTGTCGCCGATCCGCAGGGAGTAGCCATTGGCATCAATGAACCGGTTGCAGATTCCCGTGAAATCGAAGCTGGCCAAGATCGGCTCCACCTTGGCTGGCTGGGAACCACTCATGGCAAAGCAGGCGCGCTTGCCATTGAGTTGCTCATAGATGTTCAGTTGCCCTTTGGTGCCATCACCAATGGGGGCCGACACGAGCACAAAGCGCTCCTGGGGCACGTCCACGGCAGCGAACAGGGCACCTGCCCTGGCCGGTTGAACCAGGCCAGCACCGCCCAAGGCCGCAACCAACCCGGTGGCTGTGAGGAGCGCAGCGGGCTTCAGGAACGAGACAAGGGCACGCGGTAGTTCTGACAGGCGCATCGCGGCTCAAACCAGGGAGACTCCAATCGTATGCACCCCAACCCGGTCAGGCCAGGGGGGGAGGGATCGAATTGGCGAGCTAGGCAGGCTTGTTGATGCGAATGGCCAGCAGCAGCGCAGCCAAGGTCCCGGGCAAGCTCAAGCCCAAGATCATCCGGGTGGTGGCCAGGCCCAAATCGGGATCGCCATAGGCGAGCTCGAACACGGAGCCCGTCGCCGCAATCCCCAGCACGCAGGCCAAGGCAAGCATCAAACCGGCCAGAGGTTTCATGGGCATGGCGCAATCTCAGCGAATGGTTTGAACGTCGGCCCGGTTGAAGCCCTTCTCCTTCAGCCCCTCATGGAGGCTGAGCTCATCGGTGACCCGATCCACAAACAACACACCATTGAGATGGTCCATTTCGTGCTGGATGCACCGGGCCAGCAGCCCATCGGCCTTAACCCGCTGGGGGCGACCCATCTCGCAGCGATAGGTGACCTCAACCACCGATGGACGCACAACATTGAGGTAGACCCCCGGAATGCTGAGGCAGCCTTCTTCGTAGGTCTCGATGCCAGCCCCGAAGGCACTCACCTCAGGATTCACCAACACCATCGGAGGCGTGGCGGCATTTTCGGGATCGAGGTCAATCACCAAGAGCTGCTTGTGCACGCCCACTTGGGGAGCCGCCAAACCAATGCCATGGGCCGTGTACATGCTGCGCAGCATGTCGCGCGCCAAATCCCGCACCGATTCATCCACCTTGCTGATGCGCTTGGCTGACTGGCGCAGCACCGCATTCCCCAGGGTATGGATCTCCATGGGGGGAACCTCAAGCGCCACCTTCGGCACCTGAACACTCCGGTTGGATTGCTCCGCATTGCGAGCCAATTGGGCGAAGCTGCGCGCCAAGCTGGTATGGAAAAGAATGGGTCCCACTCTAAGGCGGCCTGCCTTGGAGAACGCTTGAGCACCGCAGCACGCCAGCCCCAGCCCCATCAGCCCCTGGCCGCAGCCAGCGTGGTGGGTCGCACCCCCGCCGTCAAAGAGCCCTTACTGGAAGGGGGCCGGCTGTTTTGGCTGGAGCAGAGACCCCACGAAAAGGGCCGCACCACCTTGCTGGTGAAGCCAGCGCTAGCGCCCAGCTGCGACCCCAACCCCCAAACCCTCGAGCTCACCCCGGGCGACTGGAACCTGCGGAGCCGCGTCCACGAATACGGCGGAGGCGTCTTTGCGGTGGCGGGAGGGGACCTGGTGCTGGTTCACGACGGTGACCGGTGCCTCTACCACCTGCCCATCGACCCATCTGGCACCCCGCTTGCCCCGCCCAGGCGCCTGGTGGAACCAGGGGACAGGGCCTTCGCCGATGGCCTGATCGATCCAGGCCGCCAGCGCTGGGTGGGCGTGATGGAAGCCCAGGGCCGCGACCACCTGGTGGCCCTACCCCTGGCGGGGGGGGAACCCATCGCCCTGCATGAACCGGAGGACTTCTGCGGCTACGCCAGCTTGAGCCCCGATGGCCACTGGCTGGCCTGGGTGGAATGGCAGCAACCGTGCATGCCCTGGGAACGCAGCCAGCTTTGGCTGGCCCGCATTGGCCCATCAGGGGACCTGGAGCAGGCCAGGCCGATCGCTGGATCAAGCCCAGAGCAGGCCGTATCGGTGTTTCAACCCCTCTGGATCACCACCAAGGCCGGGGAACCGGCCTTGGTGGTGGCCAGCGATGCCAGCGGCTGGTGGAACCTGCAGCGCTTTGACCCCAACTCCGGCCAAGGCCAACCGCTCCTGGAGATGGCCGCCGAATTCGCCATGCCCCAATGGGTGTACGGCATGCGCACCACGGCCTGGGATGGGGAGCAGCTGGTCGCCGCCGCCTGCAGCCAAGGGCAGTGGCAACTGGGCCTGGTAGCAACGGAAGGCCCGCCCCACTGGCTCCAGATTGGGCAACCCTTCACCGACCTGGCCGGCCTCTCCGCCGAGGCGGGCCGCCTGGTCTGCGTGGCCAGCAATCCCACCACCCCGTCAGGCCTCTTGGAGCTGGAGATCGCCAGCGGCCTCTGGCAGCACACGCCAGCCGCCCCCAGCCCCCTGGATCCAGCAGCCATCAGCCAACCCCAGCAACTGTGGTTCCCGGGCCATGGCGAGCGGCCCACCCAGGCCTGGTACTACCCCCCTTGCAAGGGCGGCAACCCGGAGGCCCCGTTGCTGGTGAAGGGCCACAGCGGCCCCACGGGCATGGCACGCACCGGCCTGAGCCTGGCCATTCAGTTTTGGACCAGCCGCGGCTGGGGAGTGGTCGATGTGAATTACGGCGGCTCCACCGGCTTTGGTCGGGCCTACCGCGAGCGCCTCGATGGCCAATGGGGGGTTGTCGATGTGGCCGACTGTGCGGCTGCAGCCCAGGCCGTAGTGGACCAGGGATGGGCCTCAGCCACCCGCATCGCCATCGAAGGCGGCAGCGCGGGGGGCTTCACCGCCCTGGCTGCCCTGTGCTTCACCGATGTCTTTCGCGCCGGGGCCAGTCGCTACGGCGTCGCTGATTTGGGCGCGTTGGCCCGCGAGGCCCATCGCTTTGAAGCCCGCTATCTCGATGGTTTGATCGGCCCCTGGCCCGCCGCCCAAGCCACCTATGCGGCCCGATCCCCCCTGCAGCACGCGGAGCGGATTCGCTGCCCGGTGATCTTTTTTCAAGGCCTGGACGACAACGTGGTGCCTCCAGCCCAAACCGAAGCGATGGCCGAGGCCCTGCGCAGCCAAGCCATTCCCGTGGAGGTTCACCTGTTCGCCGGCGAGGGCCATGGCTTTAAGAGCAGCGACACCCAAATCCAGGTGCTGGAGTCCACCGAGGCGTTTTTTGCAAAACACTTCGGCCTGCAGCAGGCCACCTAAATGGGCCCCACTGCCGTTGCCCTCGCCCTCAGCGTTGCCGCGTTGGGTGGCTTGGTGGTTCTGGGCCGCGCTCTGGGCGCAGCCACCGGCCTGCAACGGATTGGGCTGCCTGCGGCCCTGGTGTCCGGCCTGATCGGCCTGCTGATGGGCCCCTTTGGCGTGGCCCCCGTCTTGCCCATGGGCCTCACCGACCGCTGGATCAACCTGCCGGCGGTGCTGATGACCCTGGTGTTCTCCACCATGCT
>CANHGA010000108.1 GCA_947460085.1 Synechococcaceae cyanobacterium | reverse complement strand
TTGGTTGTGGTGGATCTCTCCGATCCGGCCTGGCCCGAGCAGCGCACCACCGTGCACCAGATCCTCGATGCCCTCGGCTCTAAAGCCCCCAGGCGGCTGGTCGCCAACCAAATCGACCGCTGCCCAACGGGAGAGGTGGAGCGGGCCCGGGCCCTGGAGTCCGATGCCCTGTTTGTGTCTGCCACCGAGGCCCTGGGCCTTGTGCACCTCAAAACCGAACTGCGTCAATGGCTGGAAATTTGTGGCACGATCGACCCCAGCCAATTCCCTCCCCCCAGCCACGACCATGGTCCTTCAACTCGGCGACACGGTTCCTGATTTCACCCAGGACTCCCAGCTCGGTCCGATCAACCTCTACGACTTCGGTGCCGATAGCTGGGTGGTGCTGTTCTCCCACCCCGCCGATTACACCCCCGTCTGCACCACCGAACTGGGCGAAGTGGCACGGCTGCGGCCCGAGTGGGAGAAGCGCAATGTCAAAACCCTCGCCCTGAGTGTGGATTCCGCCGAAAGCCACAAGGGCTGGATTGGCGACATCAACGAAACCCAATGCACCACGGTCGATTACCCGATCCTGGCCGACGCCGACAAGACGGTGAGCGATCTCTACGGGATGGTTCACCCCAACTCGCTCAACAACCTGACCGTGCGCTCGGTCTTCATTATCGATCCCAACAAAAAGCTGCGGCTGCAGATCACCTACCCCGCCAGCACGGGGCGCAACTTCGATGAGATCCTGCGGGTGATTGATTCCCTGCAACTCACCGACCACCACCAGGTGGCCACCCCGGTGAATTGGAAGGACGGCCAAGACTGCGTGGTCGTTCCCTCGATCCCCACGGAAGAAGCCCGCAGCAAATTCCCCAAGGGCGTCACCGAGATCCGGCCCTACCTGCGCATGACCCCCCAGCCCAACAAATAGGGAGGGGAGCAAAACCACTGATGCGGGTTTTGGGGCTCATGAGCGGCACCAGCGCCGATGGCGTTGATGCCGTTCTGGCCAGCTTTTCGGGCAGGCCAAGCCGGCCTCGCTGGCGGATTTTGGAGCGCTCAGCCCTGCCGTATCCGCCCCAATTGCGGGAAGCCCTGGTGGCGGCCGGCCAGGGCCAACCCCTTAGGGCCTCGGATGTCTTGGAGCTCGCAGAAGCCCTCACCGAAGTCCATGGTCTCGCCGCCCAACGCTGCGACCCCAAACAGGCGGCCCAGCTGGTGGGCTGCCATGGCCAAACCCTGTGGCACCGGCCGCCCAGCGCCGAGCGCCAGGGGGCTAGCTGGCAACTGCTGCGGGCCCCCGCCCTGGCCCAGCGATTACAAACGCCGGTGGTGTTTGATTTCCGCGCCGCCGACCTGGCCCTAGGCGGCCAAGGTGCCCCATTGGTGCCAGCGACCGATGCCGCCCTACTGCCGCCGATCGGTGGCTGGCGGGCCCTGGTCAATCTGGGGGGCATCGCCAATCTCACCCTGCTGCCTCCCGCCACGGGGCCCGAGGCCAAGGCACCCGTTTTGGGCTGGGATTGCGGGCCCGCCAACACCCTGCTGGACCTGGCTGCCCACCAGTTCAGCGGCGGAAAAGTCAGTTTTGATGCCAATGGAGCCTGGGCGCGCCAGGGCCAGCCCGACGAAGACCTGATCCAACGCTGGCTGCAGGAGCCCTACCTCCAGCAGGCCCCACCCAAATCAACCGGCAGGGAATTGTTTGGCCGTTTGGACCTGGCCCAACGCTTGGCAGCGATGCAAACCAGGGACCAAGGACCAAATCCTCAACCCAACCCGGCCAACGCCCTGGCCACCCTCACGGCCTTCTCCGCGGCCGTGATTGGCCAGGATCTCGCCAAGGGGCCACCGGTCCAAGAGCTCCTGGTGGCGGGCGGTGGCTGCCGCAATGGCCTGCTGATGGAGGAACTCCAACGCCGCTGCCGCGGCACCCGGGTGCGCCCCCTAGCAGAACTGGGTATCGGCGACAGCGACCGTGAAGCCCTGGCCTTTGCCCTGCTGGCGTGGTGGCACGCCCTGGGGCATCCCGGCAATCTCCCCTCGGTCACAGGGGCCTCCCGGCCAGCGGTCCTGGGCGTTTGCGTCAACCCCGCCTAGGGCCGCTGCAGCCTGAGCCGGCGCGGGGCGCCCCGCAACCGTTGGGGCCGCTGCTGCTCCTGCTGTTCCAGCACCTGGCGAAACCGATCCGCCGAAGCGATCGGTACCTGGCGGGCCCGCTGGGCCTCGAGACGCTCCACCCCCTGCTGGATCAGCACCTTGGCCATGTTGCTGACCGTACGGGATTCATCGTCAGCCAAATCAGCCAACCGCCGGCACAACTCCTCTGGCAACACCACCTGCACCCTGGGCGACTTTGGGCGGCCACTGGAGGAGGTTTGCCGGGTCGCCACGCGGAGCCAAACCTGCTGGATACCAGAAAGTGTACAGAGATCCCAATGGATACTATCCACGACTATGCTGCTTGCACGTGTCTCTCCGGCACGGGTTCTTCGGAGGCTGTTCCATGCCCCGCACCATTTCCCAGACATCCAGCAAGCCCTCCCGGGCAAAAACCAGCCGCAGGCAACCCACCCCTGAGAGCAGTGATGTGCTGGTGTCTGCGGTGATCAGCACCTACCTGCTGACCCACCTGCACCACGTGTTGCAGCGCGCCGAATACGGCGCCCAACAGGAGGGGCGCCTGGCCCAGGCCAACAACTACGCCGAGCTCCGCAAGGTGCTCTGCCTGGATGCCCGCAGCATGGAAGATGCCTCCGCCAGCGGCACTCCAGAAACCGATGTCCCCCAGGCCGCCTGAAGACCAGCCAGCCTGAAGAGCTCGACCCCTCGGGCCATCGGCAACAAGCCGCAACGGCTTGATGCCATTTGGGGCCAGGGTTCATAGGTTGAGGTGCCCTGGCCCCAAGCGATGTCGAGCAGCCCTGAAACCACCAGTGGAAGTTCCACTGAAACCACCACTGGAAGCGCCAGTGGCCATGCCGCAGCCCTCTATGGCCTGATCAGCAGCAATGCTGATCTCACCCAGGAGCTGTTTCGCCAGGCCCTCCAGGACCCCACTGGAGCCCTAGAGCGCATCGTGGCGATTGGCGCCAGGGAGAACCTGCCCGTGACCACTGCCGAGGTGAAAGCCCACATCGCCAGCCTCGACGACAGTGCGAGCAAGCAATGGCTGCTCAAGGCCCGCGGGGGCCTGTGACAGGCGGGAGCGCTGGGGTGGCTTACCGAGGCTGCCCCCCTGGGCCCAACTAAAAAACAGCCAGTAACTGACGATCGCCAGGCCCGCGGTCACCACAAGGGCCGCCACCTGTTCGAGGCGCTTGATCATCGTTGGGGTCGCTGGGGGGAAGGGATCAGGGCTGGTTGGCAGTCAATCTCGAGTCTGCCCCACGTCCTGGAATTGAACCTCAACAGGGATGATGGAGGGGCTCTCGCCAGGCCCCGTGCTCCGACTCGAACGCATCGGCAAGATTTATCCCACCGGTGAGGTGCTGCGGGATGTCACCTGGGAAGTGAAACCCGGAGACCGGATTGGCCTGGTCGGCGTCAACGGGGCCGGTAAATCCACCCAGATGAAAATCATCGCTGGGATGGAGGAACCCACCAGCGGCCTGGTGGTGCGCCAGGGCGATCCCCGCATTGCCTATCTGCAGCAGGAGTTCGACGTCGACCTCAACCGCACGGTGCGCGAGGAGTTGTTTCAAGCCTTTGGCGAAGCGGCCGAGGTGCTCACCCGCCAACGCCGGGTGGAAGACGAGATGGGCAGCGAGAAAGCCGCGGCCGATCCCGAGCACCTCGACGAACTCATCCACGAACTGGGCCGCCTGCACAGCCGATTTGAAGCCCTGCACGGCTACGAACTCGAAGCCCGCATCGACAAGCTCCTCCCCACGATTGGCTTCACCCCTGAGGGTGCCGACCAGCCCGTGGGCGACTACTCCGGCGGCTGGCAGATGCGCATTGCCCTCGGCAAAATCCTTCTCCAGGACCCCGACCTCCTCCTGCTCGACGAACCGACAAACCACCTGGATGTGGAAACAATCCAGTGGCTCGAGGGCTATTTGGTGGAGCAAACCGCAGCCTTGGTGGTGATCAGCCACGACCGCACCTTCCTCGATCGCATCTGCAATCAAATCGTCGAGACCGAGCGCGGCATTTCCAGGAGTTACCTCGGCAACTACAGCCAACACCTGGAGCAAAAAGTGCTCGAGCGCGAAGCCACCCAGGCAGCGTTCGACCGCCAGCAGAAAGAACTCAGCGCCCAGCAGGCCTACATCGACCGTTTTCGGGCTAGCGCGACCCGCTCAACCCAGGCCAAGAGCCGCGAAAAGCTGCTCGACAAAGTCGATCGGCTGGAAGCTCCGGTTGAAACCGTGGGCGGGCCCAGGTTTCGCTTTCCCGACGCCCCCCGGTCCGGACGCCTGGTAGCCGAGATCCACGACCTCAGCCACAGCTATGGCGATCAAATCCTGTTTCTTGGCGCCGAATTGGAGGTGGAACGGGGCGATCGGATTGCCTTTGTGGGACCCAATGGGGCCGGCAAATCCACCCTGCTGCGCCTGGTGATGGGCATGGAGCAACCCGATGGCGGCCAGGCCTCCCTGGGCGAGCACAACGTGGAGGCCGGTTACTTCGAGCAAAACCAAGCCGAAGCCCTCGACCTTTCAAAAACCGTGATCGACACGATTTTTGAGGTGGTGCCGGATTGGACCCAAACCCAGGTGCGTTCCCTCCTCGGCACCTTCTGCTTCAGCAACGAATCGGTGTTCAAAGAAGCCGGCAAGCTCTCTGGCGGCGAGAAGGCCCGGCTAGCCCTGGCCTTGATGCTCCTGAAACCCTGCAACCTGCTGGTGCTGGATGAACCCACCAACCACCTGGACATACCAGCCAAACAAATGCTGGAGGACGCTCTCATTGACTACGAGGGAGGGGTTTTGGTGGTCTCCCACGACCGCTACTTCATTTCCCGGGTCGCCAACAAAATCGTGGAGATCCGCGATGGCGAACTGGTGCCCTACCTGGGCAACTACGCCTACTACCTCGAGAAGAAGGAAGAAGAAGCCGAGCTAGCCCGCCAGGCAGCCCTAGCCCAGGCCAAAACCGCCAAACAGGCCGCCAACAAAGAAAAGCAACAGGCCAAAAAAACCGCTGGCAAAGCCAAAAAGGCCAGCTAAAGCACCCCAGCCCAGGACCCAACAGCGCCCCACCTGGGGCTACCCGGCTACATACAACGTCATCAAGCCATAGGCACTTCCACGCATTTCGCTGGTGTCAAGGGAAAAGTGTGCATAACCTGACAACAGATCCCTGCGTCCGGCCCCATGACCCTTGCTCGCGGCTACGCCTTCGACGACCAAACCGCCCCAGCCCCAGCCCACCTTGGCAACCCAAGCCCCAACGGCGATGCCATGGAGACCTATTTCACCTGCATCACCACCTGCTCCCTGGACGACGGCGGCTGCATCACCCAATGCGTTGAGGATTTCCGCGAACGCCAATAGGCGGCCTTCGGCCAAAAAACCGTAAATCCGCACAGATGGGGGCGCGATGTCGCAATCGCTACGACCGCAAATGAAACACTTTGTAGTGTTACGAGATCAACGCCCCGCGGAGATCGCCATGACCGAACCGCTCAGCCTCAGCCTCGGCCAGCAATTCGAACTCGAGCGCATGAACCGCGCCATCGACTCCACCGCCGACCTCCAAACCCTCCAGGGCCTGGCAAAGCAGCTGCTCATGGCTTGGCACAGCCAAAAAGCCGCAACCCAATGGGTGATGCGCCAACAACTCGGCGGCTCAACTGGAGTGCCGCCAGGCCTGTCTCCTGCCCTGGCCCAACAATGGGGATTGGAAAGCTAGGGAGTTGGAGACCTCGGGAATTCGAGACCTAGCGGCGCGATCCCATCTCAGCCGGTACCACCTCCACCTGCTGCACCTGGCCAGAGCGGTTGATCGTGAGCACGAGGGGGCGTCCCACGCCACCCTTCTCCACCGCTGCGATGAACTGGGAAGGCCCCGTCACCGGCCGGCCGCCAGCTGCCACAACCACATCACCTGGGCGCAACCCTGCTTGGGCCGCAGGGCTTCCCGGGGCAACGGTGACCAGCCGCGCCCCCTGGCTAAGTCCTGAGCCGTCACCCGATCTGACTGCAGCGACGCCAACACCAATCGCCGGATGGCTCGCCCGCCCTGTGGCAATCAGTTCCCGGGCGATGTCCTTAGCCCGATTAATGGGGATCGCAAAACCCAAGCCAGCCCCTGGCCCCGAGCGCACCAAGGTGTTGACCCCAATCACCTCACCATCGGCATTCAGCAACGGGCCGCCTGAATTGCCTGGATTGATGGCTGCATCGGTCTGAATGAGTTCCAGCCGCCTATTCACGAGGCCGAGCTTGCTGGCATTGCGGTTCAGGCTGCTAATAATGCCCATCGTTACCGTGCGATCAAGGCCGTAGGGATTGCCCATGGCAATGGCCCACTCGCCCACCTGCAGCGTGTCGGAATTGCCTAAGGGAGCCACCGGCCAAGCTCCTTGGCCTGACAAACGGACCACTGCCAGATCCGTATAGCGATCAAGACCGACCACCGTTCCAGGCACCCGGCGGCCGTCCTCCAGGCCCACCGTCACCTTGGTGGTGCCTTCCACCACATGGGCATTGGTGAGCACCACCCCATCGGCCGTGATGATGAAGCCGCTGCCAAGGCCGCGCACCGTGCGTTGCTGGGTCGGCCTGCCCTCAGGCCCATAGAACTGACGCAACAGGGGGTCGCCCTCAAATCCCCTGGGCAAGCCGCTCCCCATCACCACCGTTTTCTCGGTGTCGATCGTGACCACGGCCGGTCCAACCCTTTGCACCGCAGCGGCAACAAAGGAATACCGGGCGGAACTGGGCCGGACGGAACTGGAGAAAACGGTGCCGGCCGGGCCACTCCCCTGGGCCTGGGCACCCCCCGGACTCCAGGGCCCTAAAGCGCTGCCAGCGGCCAGCACCACCGCCAGGGCCCGGGAGCAGGCGAAAGGTA
>CANHGA010000107.1 GCA_947460085.1 Synechococcaceae cyanobacterium | reverse complement strand
TGCAAGCCCAACTCCAAACCAGCCAAGACCTTCCCAGCGGCCGCGATCAACTCGAAGCCTGGCTCGAGCAGCTGCGCGGGGCCAGCCAGCAGCTGGGGCGCGATCAAAAGGATCTGGAGCTCAACCTGCACCAGGCCCAAGACCAGCTTGAGCAGCGCCGGGCCAACCAAAGGGCCCTGGAAATCAGCCTGGAGCAATTGGCGGGTGGGCTCTTTGCCCTGGAAGAACGGCGTCTGCTGCTGGAGCACAACCATGGCAAGGCCGAAGCCCTCGCCCACCAACTGCAAGAGCTCCAAGGGCAACTGGCCCACCACGATCAAGCCATCGAAGCCCTCGAGAGCCAAAGCCAGCAAGACGCGACAAACCTCGACCAACGCAGCCAGTTGCTGGATGCCGAAAAAGACAGCCTGCTCACCGCCAGGGGACACAACGAGCAGCTTTGTTTGAGCCTGAGTGCCATCGATCCCCAGGCCGAGGTAGCGCAACGGCAGGCTGAACTGGAAGCCGCCGAAGCCGAAAGCGAGCGCATTCACCAACAGGCCGATGCCTGGGCGCTGCTGCAGAGACTGTTGCACCAGGCCAGGCGGGAGATTGCCGAGCGCTACAGCGAACCTTTCGGCCAAGCCATTGGTCGCTATCTCACGGATTTAGGACCAACCCAACAGCAGGTTTCCTTGGGCTTCGATCCCAAGGCTGGGTTTGGGGAGCTGCAACTGCAACAGGGCGAGCAGTGCTTTGACTTTGCTGAACTCAGTGGTGGGATGCGGGAACAGTTGGCGGCGGCCCTGCGGCTGGCCATGGCCGAAGTCCTGCAACCGGCCTACGACAACAGCTTGCCCCTGGTGTTTGATGACGCCTTCACCAATAGCGATCCCGAACGCCTCTCTGGGCTGGGAGAAATGTTACGGAAGGGCAGCGAAGCCGGCATTCAAATCGTGCTCCTCTCTTGCAATCCAAGGGATTACGACCACCTGGTCCAGGAACTCGGGGCCGGGGTGAACCTCTCAGCGGGCCAAGCCATCGCCTTCTGAAACCATGAAAAAAGCCCCGGCAAAGCCGGGGCCCCAAACGGCATCAAAGCCGAAATCACTCTTCGTCTTCGTCGGGCGCGCCGGCAGGGATCAAGCGAATCTGCTTACGGCCGAGCTTGATTTCAAACTCATCGCCGGGCTTGAGATCGAGCATGGCGGTGTAGGCCTTACCGATCAACAGGTTGCCGTTGCCTTGAACGGTAGCCACATAGCTGAGCTTGCGACCGCCTTTGCCAACCTTGCCAGAACCACCCAGGTCGACGCCCTTGGCCTCGAGCAGGGCTTCATAGAAAGCAGTGAAGTTGAGGCGCTCGCCTCCATCTTTCTTGCCAGACACATAACCGCAGGTGCGGACGATATCCGACTTGCTGACGTCACCAAGCTCTTTAACCTTGGCCAGCAATTCCGAACCAGTAAGCATTGCGTTTAGGGGCGGCCCCAGTGATTACATAGCAAAAGATACACCATCAGCTGTATTTGGGAAGCACTAACCAGCCGACTCCCCCGGAACAAATTCAGCGTTCCTCGCATGCACAACTCCGGGGGGGTGATAGAACGCTTCGAGTGGCATCCCCCTCGCCATGGATACGATCCGCCTGCTCCAATCCGGCGATCGCGATGCATTGGCCGAGGTGTATCACGATGCGGTCACCAGCCAGGCCGTTGGGTTGTATTCAAACGTCCAACTTCAAGCCTGGGCAGGCCATGGCTGGCAGAGCGACGCCATCGACCAAGCCCTGGCCCATGGTTATGGTCTCGCCAGTTGCTCTAGCTCTGATGAGCAGAGCATCGAAGCCTTCGGAATCCTGTGCCCCATCGATCGGCTGTCGTTGCTCTATTGCCGCGGCCGTTCCTGCCGCCAAGGTCGCAGTAGGGCCATCCTGGGAGCCCTCGAAAACCATGCCCGCGAAGCCGGCTGCCGCCAATTGCGCACGGAAGCCAGCCAGCTTTCCCGGCCCCTACTCACCCAATTGGGCTGGCAGGTTGAGGCCGAGGAGGAGGTGCGATTTGCCGGGGTGTTCTTCATCCGCTGGCGCATGATCAAGCCCCTCACGTAACCCACACCCCGAAGCCCCTCCGTTAAGCCATGGCCGAAGCCCAACTCCAGCAATTCCTCGAGAAGGTGCGCCAGCTCAATGCCTTCGTAGCCCTCAGCGAAGCCAACCCGGAGGTGCGCCACCAACTCCAAGGATGCAGCCATCACAACGAGGTGGTGGATCTAGCCCGAAGCCATGGCTTTGAGATTGGCAGGCGTTGGGGAGAAGCGGCGTGCCCAAACGCCACCGGGGGGACCTGGGGGGCTGAGCGCCATGGCGACAGCAATCTGCTCTCTGGCCCCTGCCCAAGGGCGGGCCTAGAAACCACCACGGTTTTACTAGAAAAACCAGGCTTGCGGCTGGAGCGGATTCACTCCTGCCAGTCGTCGAGCCCCCCGGACTTCTGGTACAACCAAAGCGAGCATGAATGGGTTGTGCTGCTGCAGGGCAGCGCCCAGTTGCAGTTCGCCGATGAAGCGGTGCCCCGCCAGCTCAGCCAGGGCGACTGTCTCTTGATCAGCGCCGGTCGGCGCCATCGGGTGGTGTCAACCGATCCAGCTCCGGGCTGCGTTTGGCTGGCGCTGTTCTGGCCGCCGGCTGACGCAGGTTGACCGTGCGCACCAACCAAAAGGCCCCGCCCAAGGCGAGTACCGCCAATCCCAAGCCCGCCAATAATTCCGGTTTGTCGTTGCCCTGGGGCATGACAATCACCTTGCGGGCGACGGCCGTCATGGCGGTGAGCAGCACCAATTCGATCTGCACCACGTGGCTACGCAGGTAGGAGGTGATGTTCTGGAGCACCTCCAGGGCAATCATCAGGGTGAGGAGATCCCCCAAGACCTGAATAAGCCGCGAAGACATCCAGGGAGTGGAGGGTGAGGTGAGGGCCCAACCCACTTGCCAGATCAACTGCAGGGTCGCAGCCACCATCACCACGACCAACACCAGGCTCAGCACCTTGGCGAGCTGCTGCTCACCCCGATCCATGAACTCCAAGAACTGCACGTCATTCCAAACGCGGCGCAGGCGCTTCATCAGATCAGCTGGTGAGAGTCAGGGTGAAGGCAATCAGTTATTGAAGACATCCAGCTGGGCCTTGGCCTTGGTATCGCTGGGCGGATTCACCAGGCGGGTGTTGCAGGTGATCGAACCGTCAGCACCCATCACGCAATTGGTGGGCTCAACTTTGGTTTCAGGTCCCACGGATGGACCCGGGCTCCAGAGAAACCGTTGGGCCTGGGCCTGCACCGGCTGGGGCCCAACGGTCGCCAGCAGAGCAGTTGCGATCAGCAAGGCACGCAAACGCATGGGGGAATGGGTCGTTGGTTCCACTTTGCCTGGGTCCGAGGGTTAGGAGGCCTGATCCAAGCGAATTTCCTCCAGAAGCAAATCCAATTGCCCCAGGGAATCATCAAGGCTGATGCGCCCAGGGGCCTTAGGGGCATCACCCACCGAGCCGGATGGCCAGCCGTCTTCGTGCTGCCAGAGCTCTTCAATGCCACAAAGCTGCTGGGCCAAACCATCCAAGCCACCGCGGCCGTAGGTGCGATTGAGCTCCTCCAGCAGCACGGGCATGCGAATCGAACTGGCCTGCAGGGCCCGCCGCAAATCGGCCTGGGTGCGACCGGTGTGGCGCAACCAATCCTTCAAGAACGATTGGAGGTCATCCAGCTGGTCGCTGGTGAGGCTGGACGTCGACATCAGGATCAAAAACCAAGCAAATCAGCGGCCAAGGGGAAACCACCGATCCAGTTTGCGTTGGGCACGAAGGCGAATCGCCGGGGTGCGATGACGGGCACAAAGACCCAACAACGTTGTTAGAGCCACCAGATCATCGCTGAAGCCCGCCGCCGGGATGAAATCAGGGATCAGATCCAGGGGCACCATCAGGTACAGCAACGCTGCCAGCACGGTGGCTTTGATCGGATAGGGAGTCTGGGAATCCAGGACCAATTCCAGGCATTCCAATGCCGGCCGGGCCACCAGGCGACCGGCCCGGCGCAGCAAACGCAGCAACAGGGCCTCGTCGACCACGGTGCTTTCCAGCACTTCGGCCTGAAGGGGCTCAGCCTGACCAGGGGACGTCACAGGGGCAAGACCACGGATGGCTCCAGCCTGACGCCTAAACGGCTTCGATCAAGCCAGTTTCCACACCCCTGCTTCGCAGCTTCACCAGCGACCGTTGCACCACCTGGCGGCAGTACTCCCGGCTGCAATCGAGCTCCCGAGCCACCTGGGCCAAGGTGCGCGAATCGTGGACGCCATCCAAACCAAAGTGCAGCACCACCACCCGGCGCTCCTTCGCCGTCATGGTGGACTGGTCCAGGAGCGTCCACACCGAGGCCGAGCGCTCGGCCTGTTCGGCGAGCTCCATGGGTGTCATGGCGTCACTGGGCACCAGATCCAGCAAGGCCGAGCCGCTGAGACTGCGCAGCTCCCAACCCAACAACTCCTCCACCTGGTCCAGGGGCATGGTCAACAGCTGGGCCAGCTGGGACGCTTTGGGCACGATGCCATTGGCCTGCAAAAAGCGGGCCCTGGCGGCCCTCAAGCGGGTGAGCTGTTCATTCACATTGGTGGGAATACGGATGGCGCGGCTCTGGGTCGAGAGGGCCCGATTCAATCCCTGCCGAATCCACCAATAGGCATAGGTACTAAAACGATGGCCCCTGGTGGGGTCGTATTTCTCGACGGCCCTGGTCAGTCCCAGGCTGCCTTCTTGAATCAAATCCAACAAATCCAGCCCCTTGTTTTGATAGCGCTTGGCGAGGTTGACCACCAGGCGCAAATTGGCTGTGATCATGTGCTGCCTGGCCCGCTGACCCAGCCGCATGGTGCGCCGTTCCAGGACGTCGAACTCACAGCCAGGGCCTTGTCCTCCGGCGTCTTGGCAGCGCTCCTGCAGTACCACCAAAGCCTGCACCTTGCGGCCGAGGGTGAGTTCCTGCTCGGGGGTCAGCAATTGGTAGCGACCAATCTCACCGAGATAGGCACTCAATGCACTCGGCATAGCTGGCCTATTCAGTTCAATCAATCTAGGCAGATCTCTTGACAATCTCTCCACAGCAAAGCCTCACCCGCGTGGGCTCACCCATTACGGTTGCCACCACTGCAACTCGTCCATGACTGGCCTAGCCGCCATCCCCCCCGACCTGCTCTCGAGAGCCGGGGTTGCCTACGTGCACTACGTGAGCTTCATGCTCTGCTTCGGTGCCCTGGTGTTGGAGAGGCGCCTGATCAGGGCCAACCCCAGCAAGCAGGACGCCACCTTGATGGTGATCACCGATGTGGTCTACGGCATCGCCGCCCTTGCCCTGCTGGGAAGCGGCATCCTGAGGGTTCTCTATTTCGGCCAGGGCAGCGAGTTCTACACCGAAAATCCGCTGTTCTGGTGGAAGGTGGGGGTCTACCTCGCCGTGGGAGGCCTGTCCCTTTACCCCACCATCACCTACATCCTCTGGGCCATTCCTCTGCGCAAAGGCGAACTGCCCCAGGTGAGCGAAGCCCTGGCCAAGCGGCTGGCCTGGATCTTGAACATTGAGTTGGTGGGCTTTGCCGCCATTCCCCTGATGGCCACCCTGATGGCCCGCGGGGTTGGCCTGCCCGGCTGATGCAAATCAGGGCGATCGCCATCGGCCTGGCCCTCGGCCTGGCTGCAGGAGCTGCGGGGGCGTGCCAGAGGCCCGAGGCTCTCAGGGCCCTGCCCCCCCCAGGCCCCCGGATCACCCCGGCACCGATCCCGCCTGCGGCGGCCAGCGCCCCCGCAGGCGGTTTGCCTCCCCTGGATTACCGGGAGCGGTTGCGCCCCACCCCTTACGGCTGGCCAACCCTGGCCTCCTGGTGCGTGTGGATCGAACCGGGCGCCACCACGGGCCCCGCCGCCCTCTGGGACCAACGTTGGCTTGGGGCCGTGGCCGCCGCCCTGGCCAGCTGGGAGCAGGTGCTGCCCATTCGCCGCGCCCAGGAACCGGGCCAGGCCCAAATCCTGGTTTGGCGGCGCAAACCGCGGCTGCAAAACAACCGGGCCAGCCATGGCCGCGCCGAGCTGGAGCTGGTGGAGGTGGAGCGCTCAGGCCAGTGGCACATCGAACCGCTGGTTACGGTGGCGATCAGCCCCGGGCAAGCCCAAACGGCGATCCAGGCCACGGCCCTGCACGAACTCGGCCATGCCTTTGGCCTCTGGGGCCACAGCGACCAAGCCAGCGATGTGATGGCTGTTTCGCCTGGGGCAAAGCCCCTGCTGCAGCTCAGCCCCCGGGATCGGGCCACCCTTGGCTGGCTCTACCGCCAGCAGGGGCTCAACTCCGGCGGGGTGCGCCCCGCCGCTGGGCCAGCACTTCCTGCACCTGGCGCCAACTGACCCCATGGTGGGCCAAGGCCACCTGCATGTGGAACACGATGTCGGCGGCTTCCCCGGCGATCTCGGCGGCGTTGTCGTCCTTGCAGGCCATCACAAATTCGGCGCTTTCTTCGCCGATTTTTTTGAGAATGGCGTTATCGCCTCCAGCCAACAGCTTGTTGGTGTAACTCCCCGGCTCAGGCGCATCCCGGCGGCCCTCGATCACCCGGGCCAGCTCCGTGCACACATCGGCCGGCGGGGGCAGGGCGGCGGGGCCACCCGCACTGGGCGTAGGGCCCTCCTCGTAAAAGCAACTGCGGGCACCGGTGTGGCAAGCCCCCGCGCCGGCCTGCTCAATGGTGAGCAGCAACACATCGGCATCGCAGTCGTAGCGAAGGCCGCGCAGCTTTTGAAGCTGGCCGCTGGTGGCACCCTTGTGCCACAACTCCTGGCGAGAGCGGCTCCAGTAGTGCACCTCGCCCGTGGCCAGGGTGCGTTCAATCGCCTCAGCGTTCATCCAGGCCACCATCAACACGGCGCCATCGAGCCAGTCCTGGGCCACGGCGGGAATCAGGCCTGCCTCGTTAAAGCGCAGGTGCTGGCTGAGCTCAGCAGCGAACTGCTCACCGGCGAACTGATCGGCCCGAGCGGGGCCTGGCGGGTGAAAGGATGCCTCCAAGGGCTTT
>CANHGA010000106.1 GCA_947460085.1 Synechococcaceae cyanobacterium | reverse complement strand
CACATTCAAGGAGCGAATCCCGCCGCCAATCGGGGTGGTGAGGGGGCCCTTGATGGCCACGCCGTAGGTGCGGATGGCTTCGAGGGTGTCTTCGGGCAGGTACTGGTAGGTGCCGTAAAGCTCGCAGGCCTCATCGCCGGCAAACACCTTGAACCACTCGATTCGGCGCTCGCCGCCGTAGGCCTGGGCCACGGCCGCATCGAGCACCCGCTGGGTGGCGGGCCAGATGTCGACGCCGGTGCCGTCGCCGCGGATGAAGGGAATGATCGGATCGTTCGGCACCACCGGCTGGCCGTCTTCGAAGCGGATCGCCGTGCCGCTGGTGGGGGCGGTGAGCTTTTCGTACTGCCCAGCGGAACTGGTGACCATGGCTGCTGAATTGGCGATGGGGTGAGCCTAGGTTTTACCCATCAAGGGTTCTGCTCACGGAGAACGGCATGAATGCCTCCGACCAGGCCCAATCCTTGGACTTGGCCCAGGCGATCGCTTCGGTGGCGGCCCTGTTTCGCGGCCACTTCCCGGATGCCCGGGCGAATCTCAGCCCCTGGCGCGACGATCCCCTCACCCGCGAATTCGCCCAGGCGGAGAGCCTGGATCTCTCGTTTCACTTCCCCGGTTGGAGCCCCCGCCTGGAGTGCCGCTCGCTGTTGGTGCAGCTGCAATTGGAATCGGCCCCTGCAGGCGGCCGGCCCCGGCTGTTGGGGGTGTTGATCCGCGGCCTCACCTATGAATCCGAGCGCTGGCGGCTGGCCACCATGGGGGATTGGCAGCCCTCCGGCAGCCACCAGCCCCATCCGGCTGTCACCGGGGCCCTGCAGGAGTTTTGCCGGGAGTTGTTTGGATTGTTTCCAGGTGCTTTGGGTGTTGATCAGGATCGGGTCGCCTGAGCGAGCTCAGATCACCACAGCACCCGCACGGGATAACGCTGGATGGCGGCATCCGGGGTCACGATGGTGAGGCCATGCTCGATCGCCTGGCAGATCAACATCCGATCGAAGGGATCGCGGTGCAGGTCGGGCAGCTTGCTGAGGTGATCGATGGCGCCCTCTTCGAGGCTGAGGCTTTCAATCCCGTGCCGTGCCCGCTCCCTGCGGACGTAGCTGCTGGGTTCATCGGGTAAATCCAGGCGACCGATTTGGCTTTTGACCCCGATTTCCCAGTGGCTCACCACGCTCAAGAACAGGGGACGGCTGGGATCGACCACGGCGGCGCGGGCGGCCGGCGAGAGGTCGTTGGGCGTGCGCACCATCCACAAAAACGCGCAGGTATCGAGCAGTAGCCCTGAGCTCATGAGCCAAGCCCTTCAAAGGCTTGGTGCAGCTCCGCAGGCAGGGGCTCAAAAAAGGCCTGGGGAATCGGCGTCCCCGCATCGCTGGCCTGGCCGAGGGGCCTGGGTTGGGAGGGTAAGGGTGGCTTGAGGGGCCTGAGTTCGGCGATGGCCTTGTTGCGTCGGGTGATTACCAGGCTTTCGCCGTGCTCCACCCGATCCAACAGGGCGGCCAAATGGGCCTTGGCGTCCTGGGCGCCCACGTGAATCGCCATCACCACCAGCCCCAACCAGTACAAAAAGGTTAGCCAGCTGACCCGTTGGCTGACCGGTTGGCTGGCGTAACCCTTCGCAACCTTGTCGTCAGCAGGGCAAAGGCAGCGCCTACCTTGGCCGCTCTGCTTAGCAGCCGCTCCCAGCTTCCCCGCGTCCAATGTCTGTCGCCCTGGCTTCCCAACTCCGTGAAGGCACCAAAAAGGCCCACACGATGGCGGAGAACACCGGCTTTGTGAGCTGCTTCCTCAAAGGTGTGGTCGACAAGGTGAGCTACCGCACCCTGGTGGCCGACCTCTTCTTCGTGTACTCGGCCATGGAAGAGGAGATCGGCAAGCTGCGCGCCCAGGGCCATCCCGTTGTGGGCCCGGTGGGCTTCCCCGAGCTCAACCGCCGCGAGACCCTCGAGCAGGACCTCGCCTTTTATTTCGGCCCCGATTGGCGCTCCAGCATCAAGGCCACCCCTGGGGCCCAGCAGTACGTGGATCGGATCCACCAGGTGGCAGCTGAGGCCCCCGAGCTGCTGGTAGGCCACCACTACACCCGCTACATCGGCGATCTCTCCGGCGGTCAGATCCTGAAGAACATCGCCCAAAAGGCCATGAACCTGGGCGAGCACGACGGCCTGCGCTTCTACGAGTTCGACAGCATCCCCGACGAGAAGGGTTTCAAGGTCAACTACCGCGCCGTGCTCGACAGCCTGCCCATCGACCAGGCCATGGCCGATCGCATCGTGGAGGAGGCCAACCAGGCCTTCCACCTCAACATGACCATGTTCCAGGAGCTGGAAGGCAACCTGGTGGCCGCCATCGGCAAGGTGCTCTTCGGCTTCCTCACCCGCCGCCAGCGCGCCGGCAGCACCGAAGCGGTGGCTGCCTGAGTTTGCGCCCGCTGCGGTTCTTGGTGCCAGGCACCAGCGGCAAGTTCCGCTGCGGTGGCTTGTTGGTGGAATTGCAAACCGCCCGCCTGGTGGCCCAGCTGGGTTCCGCGGCGGTGGTCACCTATCGCCAAAGGGAGTCAGGCATCCCGTTCCTGGCCGATCTGCTGCGCGCTGAGCAATCACCCGGCGAGGCCCTTTGGATCGTGAGCTGGGGCTTTGATGTGCCGCCCCTGCTGCGCCAGCTCCAGGGCCGGCCCGTGGCCTATCACGCCCACAGCAGTGGCTATGGCTTCCCGTTGCCGGCTGGGGTGCCGGTATTGGCGGTGAGCCGCAACACCCTGGGCTACTGGGGCGATCGGGCCCCCCGCAATCCATTGTTTTTGGTGCCCAACGCCCTCGAATCCCAGTGGCTGGACCGGGGGAATCGCAGCGGTACGAATGGCGCCAGTGCCAATCCCCAGCGGCGCCCGATTGATGTGCTGGTGCAGCAGCGCAAAAACAGCTCCTACGTGCTTGAGCAGCTGGTGCCAGAGCTCAGGGCCCGGGGCCTGAGGGTGGAGGTGCAAGCCGGCTGGGTCGACGATCTGGTCGAGCTGTTCAACAGCGCCAGCGTGGTGCTCTACGACTCCGCCGATTACTGGCGGGGCCGCGGCGTGAGTGAGGGGTTTGGCCTCCCGCCGATCGAAGCTTTGGCCTGCGGCTGTGTGGTGTTCAGCAGCCTCAACCACGCCCTCGCCGACAGCCTCGACCCCGGCCTGGTGGGCCACCAGCTCGGTGCGGGAACCCTGGGGGCTGATGTGGAGCGAATCATGGCGGCAATCGCCAATCCCCAGGCCTGGCACCCGGCCCCAGAAGCCCTTGCTGCCCTGCTGGATGGTTGCTCTGAGCCGGTGCTGCTGGCGCGCTGGCGGCGGGCTTTGCTGGAGATCAATGGCCACTGGGATCGGCTCCTGGCAGGCGAGCCCGCCCTGCGCGCCCCGGCCCGCTGGCGGATCCAGGCCCAACAGTGGGGCGCGCGGTTGGCCAAGCTGGCCCGATGAGCGCCTTTCTTGCCGGCCTGAACGACGCCCAACGCCAGGCGGTGGACCACCACACGGGCCCTTTGCTAGTGGTGGCCGGGGCGGGCAGCGGCAAAACCCGGGCCCTCACCCACCGGATTGCCCACCTGATCGGCCACCACGGCGTCGATCCGGCCCATCTGCTGGCGGTCACCTTCACCAACAAGGCCGCCCGGGAAATGAAGGAGCGGCTCGAGGTGCTGTTGGCCCAGAAATTGGCCCAGAGCCAGTTCGGCCAGCCCTGGAGCACCCTGCCGGCGGTGGAGCAGCGCCAACTGCGCAGCCGCATCTACCGCGAGGTGATCAAGGACCTCTGGATCGGCACCTTCCACGCCCTGTTTGCGCGGCTGCTGCGCTTCGACATCGACAAGTTCAAGGATCCCGAAGGCCTCAGCTGGACCCGCCAGTTCTCGATCTACGACGAGAACGATGCCCAGAGGTTGGTGAAGGAGATCGTCACCAAGGAGCTGCAGCTCGATCCCAAGCGGTTTGAGCCCAAGAAAATGCGTTGGGCGATCAGCAACGCCAAAAACCAGGGCTGGTTGCCGGAGCAATTGGAGGCCGATGCCGGCGGTGGCCAACGGGGCCGCTTGATGGCCGACACCTATCGCCGCTACCGGCGGGCCCTGGCCGCCAACAACGCCCTCGATTTCGACGACCTGCTGCTGTTGCCGGTGCAGCTGCTGCGCCAAAACGAGGAGGTGCGCAATTACTGGCACCGCCGCTTTCGCCATGTGCTGGTGGATGAATACCAGGACACCAACCGCACCCAGTACGACCTGATCAAGTTGCTGGTGACCAACGGCCGCGACCCCGACAGCTACGACGACTGGGATGGCCGCTCGGTGTTTGTGGTGGGCGATGCCGACCAGAGCATCTACAGCTTCCGGGCCGCTGATTTCACGATCCTGATGGGCTTCCAGGACGACTTCGGCGATGGGGCCCCCGATCTGGCCACCAAAACCATGGTGAAGCTGGAGGAGAACTACCGCTCCACCGCCACGATCCTCGAGGCGGCCAATGCCCTGATCGCCCACAATTCCGAGCGCATCGACAAGGTGTTGCGGCCCACCCGCGGCGAAGGGGAGCTGATCTCCCTCACCCGCTGCGACGACGAAATCGCCGAGGCCGAGGCGGTGGTGCACCGCATGCGCATGCTCGAGGCGGCCCACCCCGATTTGGGTTGGGGGGATATGGCCGTGCTGTATCGCACCAATGCCCAATCGCGGGCGATGGAGGAATCGTTGGTGCGTTGGGGCATCCCCTACATCGTGGTGGGCGGCCTGCGCTTCTACGACCGGCGCGAGATCAAGGACGTGCTCGCCTACCTGAAGTTGTTGGTGAATCCCGCCGACACCGTCAGCCTGCTGCGGGTGCTGAACACGCCCAAGCGGGGCATCGGCAAAACCACGATCGAGCGGCTCACCGACGCCTCCAACCAACTGGGCATTCCGCTCTGGGAGGTGGTGAGCGATGCCGAGGCGGTGCGCTCCTTGGGGGGCCGTTCAGCCAAGGGGCTCTTGCAATTCCACGAACTCATCAGTGACCTGCAGCGCCGTTCCCAAGACACAGCGCCCTCGGAGCTGGTCCAGCGGGTGATGGAGCAGAGCGGCTATGTGGCCGAGCTGATTGCCGATGGCACCGATGAGGCGGAGGACCGCCGCCGCAACCTCAACGAACTGGTGAATGCGGCCCTCCAATACCAGGAGGAAAACGAGGAGGGATCCCTCGAGGATTTCCTGGCCTCAGCCGCTTTGGCGAGCGACGCCGATTCCAAGGACACCGAGCAAAACCGGGTCACCTTGATGACGCTGCACGCCAGCAAGGGCCTGGAGTTTCCGGTGGTGTTTTTGGTGGGCCTGGAGCAGGGCCTGTTCCCCAGCTACCGCTCCCTGGAGGATCCGTCAGCCCTCGAGGAGGAGCGGCGCCTTTGCTACGTGGGGGTCACCCGGGCCAAGGAGCGGCTGTTCCTCTCCCATGCCAGCGAGCGGCGCCTGTGGGGCGGCATGCGCGAGCCGGCGGTGCCGTCGGTGTTTCTCTCCGAGCTGCCCACTGAATTGATCCAGGGCGACATCCCCCGCAGCGGTGGGGCGGCCCTGCGCCGGGATCAACGCATGGAGCGCCTCACCCGGGTGGACCGCGAGGAGAGCCGCCAGGTGGCTGGCGGTGGTGAAGCCGGAGCGGCGGCCAATGCGGTGCGCCGCCGTGCCCCGGGCAAAACCTGGGTGGTGGGCGATCGCCTGCGCCATAGCTCCTTTGGCGAGGGCCATGTCACCCACCTGTTTGGCAGCGGCGAAAAGGTGTCGATCGCGGTCAAATTTGAGGGCATGGGGCCGAAGATCCTCAATCTGCGCCTGGCACCGATTGAGCCGTTGAGCTAGGTGCAGATCCCTGGCGTGCCCCAGGTGCTGCTCGAGGCGATTGCCGCTGCCCAACAGGCCGTTGCGCCTGGGGCGCCGGTGGCCTTGGTGGGCGGTGCGGTGCGGGATGTGCTGCTGCACCGGGTGCACAACGATCCCTGGCGCGGGCTGCTGGATCTGGATCTGGTGGTGGAGGGCAGTGGGGCGGCCCTGGTGGAGCAGTTGGCGCAGGCGTTGGCCCAGCGGGGTTTCGATGGCGCGATCACCAGCAGCCAGGTCCATGGCGCCTACGGCACGGTGGAATTGGAGCTTGTGGTGGCTGGCCAATCCCTGCTGCTGGATGTGGCCACGGCCCGGCGGGAAAGCTACGGCGTGCCCGCCGAAAACCCCCAGGTGCGCTTTGGGGCCCTGGCAGACGACCTGGCCCGGCGCGACTTCACGATTAACGCCATGGCCCTGGTGTTGGCAGGCGCCGGTTCGGATTCTCCTGCCCTGCTGGATCCCCATGGCGGCCAGGCGGATCTGGAGCAGCGCCAACTGCGCCTGCTCCACCCACAAAGCCTGCGCGACGACCCCACCCGCCTGCTGCGGGGCGCCCGCTATGGGGCCCGGTTGGGTTTTGATTTGGCCCCCCAGAGCCTGGCCGATGCGGCCAGAACCCTGGCTGAATGGCCCTGGCCGTGGCGCCATGGGGATGCCCCACATCAGGCTCCGGCAGCCCTGGGCACCCGGCTGCGGATGGAATTGGAGCTGCTGCTGGAGCGGGAGCCCTGGCCCCAGGCTCTGGCGGCCTTGCAGCGCTGGGGCGCTCTGGTGCTGCTCGATCCCCAGCTGCAGGCGGATCGCAGCTGGCCGCGGCGGCTGCGCTGGGCCCAGCGCCTGGGGCTGCCCTTGATGGTGGCGTTGGTGGCTGGCGCTTCCGATCCTCTGGCCTTGGCCGAACGGCTGCAGTTGCCCCATGGCCAACACAAGCTTTTGGCGGCCTGGCTGGCGTTGCGGGAGCGCTTGGCTGAGGAGGGAGCTGTGGGCGGTGCGGCTCTGGGCGGTAAGGCTGGGGATGCCGTGAGCTGGTGCGCCCTGCTCGAGGCCCCAGGCTGTTCCGCCGATGCGGTGGCCCTGGGGTTGGTCTGCAGCGCTGGTGGAGGCGTGAATCTTTTCAGCCCACTAGGTTGGCCATGGTCAGCAAAGCCAACAGGAGCAGCCACATGATCACGGTGCGCCAGACCAGTCCAACCACTTGCGCAAAGTGAGCCAGACTGGCGATT
>CANHGA010000105.1 GCA_947460085.1 Synechococcaceae cyanobacterium | reverse complement strand
GGAGTGAGCAAGCTGAGCTTTGGAATGGTCGTCTGGCCATGCTGGGTTTCGTGATTGCGATCGCAACGGAATTCCTCACGGGCTCTGGTGTGCTTGGTCAACTGCGTGGGCTCTTGCCGTACTAGATCGGCTACGACAACTGGTGGTGCTTGAATCCATGGCATCCATCAATCCGGGGGTCAAGTCTTTTCCTGTATCCTTGGCATCGACTTCTTGCATTGGGCTAAAAGCCTCAATGTTCTTGAACGATGAACCAATCCAGTGACAAGCCATGGGACTGGAGAGGCCTGCCACCTGCTCCCCTTCCCGAGGACCTCAAAGACATTGGTACAGAAGAGCTGGTGCGCGCCTGTCTATCGATGGAAGATCGCTTGCAGCGCATGACCCTGCTCATTGAGGCCATGCGAGAGCTTCTCCAGGGGGCTGGTTTGTTCAGTGAATCTGCTTTGCGAGAGGTGATGGATGCGATTGATTTGCGGGACGGTGCATTGGATGGGCGTTTAACAAAACCGTTCCTCAAGGTTTGCACCACTTGTGGTGCAACGACTTCTGGATCGCGAAGATTTTGCCAGGCTTGTGGCAGCGAGGCGTTGAGTACTGTGTCCTAAAAATACTCAATCCTGAATGGTTGGCCTTGCTCTAATTGCTATTGTCGTGAATAATTAGTTGCTGACAAAGTGAATTGAGAGGTGAAAGAAAATAGCAAGGGCAAGGCCGATAAAGCAGTTCTCAAAGTATTGAAGGCTGCTAAAGAGGTGCCTCAGGTCTTGGCCATTGGTTTGGGTTGCTTTGCTGAGTCTTTGACTGCTACAAATCAGGGCATAGCATGAATAGGCGCCGGCTAGAAATGAAGCGATGGCTAGTAGGGATGTCAGCCAAGAAGATGCTTCTGTAGATGAGAATTGGAAGATCACGTCCAGCACAACGAGTAAGCCAATCGCAATGGCGGCGATCCTTGACTTCCCCGAAAGCTCCTCAAGTTCTGCATTCTGTTTGTGATCAAATTCAAAGTGTTGCTGATCCATCGATCTTGGCGGTGATCTAGGGTTGTTTTTAGTTGCTGATTTTTAGGTCAAAACTTGGGGCCGACCAGCCCTCAGGGCGTCCCTCGAAGCCGCCCGGGGCATCGATTTTTGGCAGAAGTACAGTATTGGCAAAGTTCAGATAACTCTCTTCGCTGTCCCATATTGAGACAACAAGTACTCCCCCATCCGCTTCCCCTGCCGCGAAATAGAGGTTGCCTTGGGGGAGTTTTCCACCTGGATGGACAACTTTGCTTTCCTCCCAATATTGCTCTTCAGTTGCACCTGGCCAGAAGTGGGAAATGATATGAGCCATGGCGGGTTGGTCTTGGAAAGTCCGACTTTAAACCGCTGTCGGTAATTGGAGGTTGGCTCTCCTACTTCTGCTCCAATCCCTGGTGGCTCCGTTCCCGCAAGGCCAATCGCTTTTTTGTAGCGATGGCTACTTTGGGAGGGGGCACCTCTGCATTGAAATAGTTATCTGATAGCAAAGTATTGCTGCATGGATCGCTTAAGAGCTCTTTTCGATTCTGTTGCAGTTGGTGGCATCGCAACGGTCCAGCGAATCAAGGACAAGGTGTCGATGAGTGGCGTCATGGTTGACGATTTCCGGCTGAGTAAGGCCATGGCAAGGCTTGCAGAGTTAGGCGATGCTCCTGTCACATTTGAGTCGTTTCAGATTGCCATTTCCAGTGAATTGTTAATGCTCAATCGTGTCTTTACGAATCAGCTTGTCATCCCAGACTGGCAAGACTTTTGTGATGACATTGAGACAATATACAATGCAGTGGAGCCCGACCATGGGGGGCACAATGCTGACTACATTCCTATTCTCAGAGATGCCGATTCTGAAAAGTGGGGCGTGGCTGTTTGTACCGTTGACGGCCAGCGCCTCCAGCTTGGGGATGTGGACGTTTATCACTCGATTCAATCGGTGTCTAAGCCACTCACATATGCCTTCGCCTTGGAGGAGAGTGATTTTGAAACCGTACATCAGTATGTAGGGGTTGAGCCCTCCGGGCGACCATTCAATGCCTTGGATTTGCTACCTGATTTCAGACCATTTAATCCCTGCGTCAATGCAGGGGCGATCATGATGGCTGGTCTTGTTGCATCACTAAGGCCACAAAAAAACTCGCGGGAGATTACCCAACAGATTATGGACCTTTGGTCCGGTCTTTGTGGCGAATCGGCGCCTGTAAGGTATAGCGAGGAAACGATGTTGTCTGAGCGTGAAACTGCGGATAATAACTTCGCAATCGCCTATTTATTGAAGGGCCGCAAGGGTCTTCCCGGTGGGGTCGACCTTCATAAGATGGTTGATGTGTATTTGTCGTGTTGCAGCATTGAGATGACTGCCAATATGCTTTCTATTGCAGCTGCCACCCTTGCCAACGGCGGTGTTTGCCCCACGACTGGTCGTCAAATACTCACCACAGAAGTGGTTAAAAAAACCCTTGCAGTCATGCAGGCTGCTGGAATGTACGACAGCGCTGGTGTGTTTACCTTGGAGGTAGGGCTTCCTGCAAAGTCTGGCGTTGCAGGTGCTGTGATGGTTGTTGTTCCCAACTTAATGGGTTTCGCAACATTCTCCCCGCGGCTCGATCCCTATGGCAATTCGGTGCGTGGGGTCGCTTTTTGTAAGCAGTTGGTTGATCGGTTTACTTTTCATATGTACGACAGTCTTTCTGGTGGCAGAACAGGATGCAAGCGTGATCCAAGAGCTTCGCAAAATAGCCGTAAAAAGCGTGACCTTTCCGATCTTTGTTGGGCTATTTCCTATGGTGATCTCTACGCCACGAAAGTTCGAGACTTGATGCTCGACTGTATGTTGTCGCTCTGTTTGGCGGATGGCAACGTTGATCTTCAAGAAATCCAAAGTATGGCTGCTGCTTATTCTGAGATTATCGGCCAGCCTGCGGATTTGAATTTCTTGAATGGTTTGGCGCAAGAGCGTTTGCAGCTTTTGGCGATGACAGAGTCTGGTTCGGTCGATTTCTTTGAACAACTGGTCCTTCGACTTGAGCGGGAGCGCTGTGGCCTGGATGACAATGGCCGTGAGATGATTCTTGAATCAGCCTTCCGCGTGGCCTGTGCCGATGGGGTGATTGAGGGCTCTGAGGATAGGCAGCTCCGGGCTATTGCCAAAGCACTCGATATTAGTGAAGGAGTATTGGAGCTTGAAATTTTGCAATTTCAGCGGGAGCTGGCTGCCAATCATCTTGAACCGAGTCTTTGCGTTTAGTTTGACACCATGCCAAGCAAGGTCACTTGATAGGCGATCCGCTGGAGTACTTCTCCGCTGCAGGAGACATCCAGCTTGGCCTGGAGCCGAATCGACCGGGTCACTGGCTTCTCGGTCTCAACCGAAAAGTTGTTCACCCCCCAAGAAGTATGTGCACTTCCACTAAGGCTATTCAGTCCTATGTAAGGGACGGCCTGGGTGATTTTGAAATTTTGACCGGTTACTAGAAAGTCGTTTGGCACCGCAAGGTCTACCGTAAGGTCTTCTTGATAGGTGCTGGATGTTGCTGATTCTTCGGACCAGCCCGGAGCTCTTAAATTGACCTCCACAATGCCTGAGAGCATCAGAATTGTCTGATTGCCAGGCAGTAGATAGTGAAGTGAATGGACTGAGTAAAACCGTTCGATCTGGCTTGAATCGCTTTGATCGAGGTGCATGGAAGGATTGTCAAGTCCGTTCATTGTATGCCTGGCTTGCTGCTTTTGCTTGCTGGGTGCTTCTTTGGGATTGCTCAGGCATTTTGCGTCCTTTGAAGCTGTCCTGGTTCGGTTGTTTGGAAGGGTCGATCAGGACCGTGGATGGGCCCGATTTGGCCGTTTTACGCGCCACCTGTGCTGCATGGTTCCCGCTCCAAGTCTCGTCACCTCCTTAGGGTTTAAGTGAGCTGGCTTTTGGAAATGTGCCCGAGGCGCAACATCTTGGACGCCTTCAAGATCTAGGCAGCCCCGATCTGGATGCTCGCAATCTGGATGCTCAGAATCTGGAGGCTCGTGATCTTCCCACGCACAACGTTCCAAATGGTGTTCAGGTGCGAGTTTGCCCGGAGGGCCCAGTTGATCCCATGGTTTCGCGCCCTTTTGCCACCGACTATCCGGGCGCCACGATTTGGTGGGTGGAGGACGATCTTGAGCTTTGCCGTTTGGTGGCCCCCCAGCTGGTGGCATGCAAATGGGAGCTGCATGTTTTTCACCATCCTTCCCCCATGCTGGCTTCGTTATCCCGGGGTCGCCCAGATCTGTTGATTCTTGACCAGGTTTTGCCCAAGCAAACAGGTCAAGATGTACTAGGCGGGCTGCGCCAATTGGGCCACTCGTTTCCTGTTTTGATCCTGTCGGGGATGGGTAGTCCTGCGGATCGGATTCTTGGCTTGGAAATGGGTGCCCAGGACTATCTGGTGAAGCCATTTCTTGTCAAAGAATTGCTCTTGCGCTGTGAGCATTTGCTTGGGGCCAGCAAGGTTTTTGCGGAGGGGCCGTTCCTGCATGAACAATCGATTGATCTTGGGGAGGTGTGCTTCTCCCCCCACCAATGCTCCCTGGAGATGGCCGGTGGTGCGTCGGTCTCCCTCAGCCCAGGCGACAGCAGGTTGCTCTTGGAGTTGTGCCGCGCCATTGGTCAGGTTGTTTCCCGCGGCCAACTTGCCCATGCCATTGGTAGCAAGGTGCATGTGGATTCCAGTCGCAGCATTGATGTGCGATTGGGCCGACTACGGCGCCTTTTGGAGGAGGTGTCCCACGGCTCCTTGACCATCGAGTCGGTCAGGGGCCAGGGCTACGCCCTGCACCTCCCTTGCCAGATCGATGCCCCGGCCCGGGGCGTTGGCCGCCCATGAGGAGATCTGTTCTCCTCAATACCAAAGACCGCAAACAACTGCTGGTCTGTTGTGTGGTTGGCATTGCCGGGGGTGTGGTGCTGGTGGCGGCTGGCTTGGCCGTGCGCCGTCTCCTTGGCCACGCCCCTCCTGATTGGGATTTGGTGGTTGGCTTGAGCTTCAGCCTCGGCCTGCTGCTGGGCTTGCTGCTCTTCCTCTGGCGCCAGCTCTGGCAGCCCCTTAATGAACTGCTGATGGCCCTCCCCCAGCTGGTGCGCCATCGGGTTCGCCTGGATCTTGGCCATGGCATCGCTCCGCTGTTGCTGCTGAGCCATCGCATCAACCTGTTGCTCGAGACGCTCAACCGCAAGACCGAAGCGCGCCAAAGGCGCCTCGATGGCATTGCCCATGACATTCGGGGCCCGCTCACGCGCTTGCAGTTGCGGGTTGAGGCCCTCCAGCACGGGGGTGGGGTTGACCCCGACACCCTGGCGGGTCTCCAGGCTGACCTGAACGCCCTACTGGCCCTGGACCGGGATCTCGACGCGATTGCGATCAAACCGCCCGATCCCCCCGCCCGCCACCAGGTGAACTTGGAGGCCTTCTGCCGGAAGCTCGCCAAGAGCTACGGCCCTGATCGCGTTCAGATCACGATCCCACCGGTATGCCTGCGGCTGGATCGCCATTTGCTGCAGCACAGCCTCAACAACTTGATCGACAACGCCCTGGCCTACGGCTCCCCCCCCGTGGTGGTGTCGCTCGAGACCGGTGCCGACCACATCGCCATCAATGTCGAGGACCACGGCGCCCCCTCCCTCCCCTCCCTGGAGGGCCAAGGCGCCCCAGCGCCCTCCAGCTCGCCGATTCCCCCCATTCATCGGGGTTTGGGCCTGGCCATCGCTGAGGGCTTTTGCAGGCAGCACGGCGGCAGGCTGGTCGTGGGGAGATCCCGGCTCGGGGGCTTGCAGGTGGGTCTTCAGCTGGGCAAACACACCCTGGCCAGGCAGAAGCTGGTCAGGCCTCGCCGCTGATGGAATCGGAAGCTGCCATCCGGGCGGCCCTTGGGGCCTGGCGTGGGCGGGAAGGTGCGTTTGCCGAAGCGTTTGGCCGCACCCTGGCCGCTCTGGAAGCGGGGGAGAGGGCCCGGGCGATTGATCTGTTGCTTGATTTGGGGGAGTGGGGCCAAGCCCGATCAGCGGTGCTGACCTGGTTGCTGGAGTGGCTGGACCAGCTGCCCCAGCAGGCCACCCGAACGGGGGCCTGCTGCGAGCCGTTGTGGCGCAGTTTGGCCAACGTGAGTGAACGCAACGCCGATGGCCAGTTGTTGGAGGTGTTCTGGCAGGGCCTGGCCCGGCTTCGGCCGCCCCCGCCCGCGCCCGGTGTTCTCCCCTTGGTGGGGGTGCCGATCCTCAATGGCCTGGACCATCTGCGGCGCCTGTTGGCGAGCCTTGATGTGCCCATCGACACCCTCGCCATCGTTGACCAGAGCGGCGGGCGCAGCGATCCCAACTCCCAGGCCCTGCGCCAGGCCCTCGACGATCTGGTGGCGGAAGGACTGCCTGGGGTGGGCCGGGTGCGGTTGGCGCGGCCCTTTGGTAACGCGGGGGTGGCAAGCGCCTGGAACCAGATCCTGCTGGCTTTCCCGGAGGCCTCCCTGGCCCTGATCGTGAACCACGACGTGGTGTTTCCCAGCGGGGTTCTTGCCCGGGCCCTGGCGGCCATGGATGGGAGTCGCCCCCAGTTCATGGCCCTGCTGCCGGGCAGTCGGGCCTTTTCCGCATTCCTGCTCACCGCTTTGGCCTGGGATGGGGTGGGCCTCTTTGATGAGCGCTTTTATCCGGCCTACTGCGAAGACCTGGACTACCGGGACCGACTCCTGGCCAACCCAGGGGTGGAGAGGGTGGACGGCAGTTTTGCCCATGCCGCCATGGCCCTGAGCAACCCCACGGGCAGCCGCACCTTGGCCGATGAGCCGGGCTTAGTCCTGGATAACCAACGCAGTTTTGCCCTGAATCGCCTTTGGTATCTGCACCGCCAGAGGGGGCCGGGGAGCCAATGGAGCCCGGCGGGGGCCTGGCGGCACCGGTGGCTGAGTCAATGGAGCTAGCGGTTTCCCCCAGCGAGGGCAGGGATCCCGAACCCTGGTTGCGGCGGGCGATGGCCCTGATGGTGGAGCCCGACCAGGGCAGTCCGGCCAGTCGCCAGCGCCGGGCCCGCCAGGCCCTCGACCAGGCCCGATCCCTGGGGGCCCCTGAACCAACCCTCGAGGCCCTGGCCCAGGTGGCGGCGCTCCAATGCCTGGGCCAGGCCCTGGCGGAATCAGGCCTCCACCAGGCAG
>CANHGA010000104.1 GCA_947460085.1 Synechococcaceae cyanobacterium | reverse complement strand
GTCTGGGCATCCTGGCTGCGATATGGAGGGCTGAGCTGGCCGTCAGCATCGATGAGGCCTGCGTCCATCAAGAATTTGCGCGCAAGGCTGGGGTCACGCAGCTTCAGCAAGAGAGCGTCCACTTGCTCTCGAGACAGCTGTCCTGAGCCTTCGCTCCGCGTCTTTGTAGTTGGAGGGGAGACTGCCATGCAGGAGGAAGGGGGAGGCAACGCCGACCTTGAAGGTAGGTCCTTGGAGAGCTGCTTCTTGGTAGGCGCTGCGACTTTCATCATGAATGCCGGAGGAGAGTTTCACCAGCTGCCCCTGGTGCTGCCCTGCTTCCGGTTGAGGCTTCCCGATGGCGCCTTGCTGAATCCAGCGCGGCACGGTCACAACTCCTAGCCATCTCCTAATTTGGGTGAAGTTAGGAGTTTATTGGGAGTTGCCAATCCGGCTGCCCCGCAGGCCTCCGCCGATGGAGGAATTGCTCGCCCAAGGCGGCGGGCTGCAGGAGGTCATGCCCGTGCTTATGCAACTGGCCGCAGCCACGCAAGGGGATCGCTATCTCCACTGGGATGAGCTGCGTCATCGTCAGCCGCCGCAAGGGCTCAGCCATGGGCAGTGGTGGCTCGCCGAGAAGCTTGCTCGCCGGGGCACAAGCACTACGTTGCCTCTGCTGAGCAGCGACGGCGGTCCCTTCTGGCTCTGCCAACCGCCGATGTTGCTCAAGGGCCTTCATGAGATCGACATGAAGGCCGGCTCCAGCGTGATGGCCCCGGAAGCCGTCACCACTCCCTCCACTCGAGATCGCTACCTGCTGAGCTCGCTGATGGAGGAGGCGATCACCTCCTCCCAGATGGAGGGTGCGGCGACGACGCGGGATGTGGCCAAGGCCATGATCCGCAGCCGCCGTGCGCCCCGGGATCGCTCCGAGCAGATGATCCTCAACAACTACCGGACAATGCAGCGCATCCGGGAGCTCAAGGATCAGCCCTTGACGCCGCAGCTGGTGCTGGATCTCCACCGGCTGGTGAGTGAGGACACGCTGGATGATCCGGCTGACGCCGGCCGGCTGCGCCCTCTTGGCAAGGACGTTGTGGTGGACGACGCCTACGGAACGGTGTTCCACGTGCCACCGGCGGCCGGCGAGCTGGAGCAGCGCCTGGAGCTGCTCTGCAGCTTTGCTAACGGCGAGACCCCGGCTGTGTTTCTCCATCCTGTGGTCCGGGCCATCACCCTGCACTTCTGGCTGGCCTACGACCACCCCTTCTGCGATGGAAACGGCCGAACGGCCCGGGCGCTCTTCTATTGGGCGATGCTCAATCAGGGCTACTGGCTGTTCGAGTTCATTTCGATCTCCTCGGCGATCAACAAGGCCCGGGGGCAGTACGAGCGCTCGTTCCTGCTGAGTGAAAGCGACGACAACGACCTCACCTACTTCCTTCTGGCCCAGGTGAAGGTGATCCAGCAGGCCATCACCAACCTGCATGCCTATCTGGAGCGCAAAGCCGGCGAGGTGGGCGCCCTGCAGCGGCGACTGGAGGGCATGGACGGGCTCAATCACCGCCAGCTGGCCCTGCTGCGCCATGCCCTGCGGCACCCAGGCTTCCGCTACAAGGTGCTCTCCCACCAGAGCAGTCATGGCGTGAGCAACCAGACGGCCCGCAGCGATCTGCAGAAGCTGGCGGGCCGTGGCCTGCTGATCCCGGGGAAGGATGGCAAACGGGAGATCTTTCGCGTGCCGGCTGATTTGGCGAAGCGGCTACCGGGCTGAGCTGCCGTCAGCCCACCCGCTTTCTTTTAGAGCGGTTCGGCGCCTTCGCTGAGGACGGCCAGATAGGCGTCGTAGGCAAAGAGGCGATTGCGCTGGCCGCCGGTGATCTCCCGCGCAATGCCCCGCTCCACCAGGGTCTCCAGGGCTTTGGCTGTGGTGGGGAAGCTCAGGCTGCAGATGGTGCTCAGCTGTTTGATGCTGTTGAGTGGGCGCCGGCACAGGGCCGCAAACACCTGGCGAACGCTGGGGCCTGAACGCCCCAGGCCGCTCAGGCGGGCCTCATCGGCGCGGAACAACGCCAGCAGCCGGTGTGCGGTGGTGACGGCAGCCGTCGCCGTGCTTTCGACGCCTTCCAGGAAGAAATCAATCCAGGCTTCCCAGTCGCCGTCCTCGCGGATGCCATTCAGCAGTTCGTAGTAGCGACTGCGGTGCTGCTTGAAGAACAGGCTCAGGTAGAGCAGCGGCTGCTGAAGCACCTCGGCATCGATCAGCATCAGCACGATCAGCAGCCGGCCCAGGCGACCGTTGCCGTCCAGAAATGGGTGGATGGTCTCGAATTGCACGTGGGCCAGGGCGGCCCGCACCAGCACCGGCAGGGAGTGGGCCCCATCCGGAGTGCCGTGGATGAAGTGCTCCAGCTGGCCCATGCACGTGTCCACCAGCCCGGGGGGCGGTGGCACAAAGCTGGCGTTGCCGGGCCGGGTGCCGCCGATCCAGTTCTGGCTCCGGCGGAACTCCCCAGGCAGCCGATCGGCTCCGCGGCCCCTGGCAAGCAAGTGCGCGTGGATCTCACGCAGCAGCCGTGAGGAAAGGGGGAAGCCCTCCCGCAGCCGCGCCAGGCCGTGCTCCAGCCCCGCAACGTAACTGGACACCTCGACCACGTCATCGAGGGGGACGCCCGGGGCCTCTTCCAGCTCGAACAGCAGCAGGTCTGACAGCGACGACTGGGTGCCTTCGATCTGGGAGGACAGCAGGGCCTCCCGCCGTACGTAGGCGTAAAGGAACAGCTCCCGATCCGGCAGCAGGGCTGACACCCCATCCAGACGGCCGCAGGCCAGCAGTGCCCGATCGTGCAGGGCCTGGAGGGCGCCCTCGATCAGCAAGGGCGGCTCTGGCGGCAACGGCGCCGGCACGAAGGCGCGCACTTCCTCGCCAGCAGTGCTGGTGAGCTCATAACGGCCTGCGCTGTCGCGCTTCATGAGCCCTCGGGCGCGAACCTTAAATAGGCTCGCATCTTATTCAAGGATCGGGGCTCAGCCTTGAATAAGGTTGGGCCTGGCTGGTCGCCGTGTCTGCTCGAGGCCAGATCCCAGGTGTGCCAATGGGCTCGGGCGGTTTCCCAAACCGTAGGTCGTGGGTTCGAGTCCCGCCTGCCCCGTTTTGCAGCCATCGGTGAGGGCCTGCTGACTGAGGCTGCGGTTCGGGCAGGTCCCGAATTTGAGGGGATGCCATTTAGACCCTGCTCAAGATCTCAGATCGCTGCTGATGCATGCGTTTTGCATGCAATCGCGGACTTGGATCGGCCCGATGCAAGGGCATTAGTTTTTAGGCGTGGACTCAAGGTCGCCAACCGGTTTGCAGGCCTTCATTCCAATTTGGCTGGGCCAGCTCACGTCCAACCTGGGAACCCAGGTGAGCCTCTATGCCCTGGGGCTGTGGCTGTACCAGCGCCAGGAGCACCTGGCCCCCGTGGCGGCGGTGGCGGTGGCGGTACAGCTGGCGAAGTTGCTGGTGGTCCCGCTGTTGGGGAGGCGATTGCCGGGCTGGCCCCGGCGGCGGGTGCTGCTTGGCGCCCATGGCCTGGCCACCCTCACCACCGGGGTGTTGGCCTTGGCACTTCGCGGTGGTGCCGTGCCGATGGCCCTGGTGTTTGTTGCCATTGGCCTGGCGGCCGCGACAGAAGCCACCGTGCTGTTGACGTGCTCAAGCCTGATTCCCCGTTTGGTGCCCCCCCAGCAGTTGGGGCGAGCCAGCGGCCTGTTTGCCAGTTGGGATGGGGCGGTGGTGATGGCGGCTCCGTTTTTGGGGGCGGCCCTGGCCGCCAGCGGGGGCTTGGTGGGGGTGTTGCTGCTGGATGGGGCGTCGTCGCTGGTGGCCTTGGCCTGCACCGCGTTGGCCCCTTGGCCCGCGGCGGCGTTACGCCCGGAACAGCCCCAACCCCTGGCTGGGGGTCAGGGGCCTGGGCTGGGGATTGGCTCGGCCCTCCGCGCCCTTGGCCAGAACCCCGGGTTGCGGCCCCTGCTGCTGGTGAACACCCTGGTGGCGGCGATGTTGGCGGCGGTGGAGTTGGGGTTTCCGGCTTGGGTGGTGCGGGCGATGGGGCCGTGGCGGCTCAGCTTGGCGATGGCCATTGGTGGAGGGGCCTACCTGCTCGGCACCCAGCTTTGGAGCCGCCGCTGGGCGAACCGCGGGCCCCGGGAATGGCTGGCGCTGGTGCGGCGCAGTTTGCTGATTCAGGCGGTGGTGCTCACGGGGTCGGGCCTGGTGATCTTTGAGCGCTTGCCTGGTATTTGGTTTGTTGCGGTGGGGGTGTTTGTGTTCCAGGTGCCGGTGGTGCTGGCCGCGCTCCAGGCGCTGTGGCAGGTGGCGATTCCGCCTGCAGAGCAGCCCCGCCTGTTTGCCGGTCGCTACAGCCTGGAGTGGGGCGCCCGTTTGCTCACCGTCTTGGCGTTCACCCTGCTGGTTGATCGGGTGTTGATCCCGGCGGTGGCGTGGCCGGGATGGCCCCCCGGGCTGATCGCAGCCCTGGGCAGCGGTGCCGGCCGGCCGGCGGCCATGGCCTTGGGGTTGGTGGGCTGGGGCCTGCTGCTGCCGCTGCTGGCCCTGTGGCGGCCCCTGGCCCAGGTGGGTGGCTGCGCGGTTCGGGAGGCTTGATCCCATGCGCGTTCTGATTTACACCTCCAGTGGCGGTACGGCCCACGACGCCGCCGCCGAGGCCATTGCCCAGTGGCTGGCCCTGCGATCACCCGAGATCGCGGTGCGGGTGGAGCAGGTGCTGGAGCGCTCCAGCCCCACCTACCGCCGCGGGGTGGCGCTTTACAACTGGATTCAGCGCCATCACCCCTGGCTGCACCAGCTCTATTGGCGGGTGATGGAGTTGGAAGACCTGGTCAAACCGGGCACGGTGGTGTTCGGTCGCCGTTACCTGATGCAGCAACTGCGGGAGTTCCGCCCGGATGTGCTGATTTCGACCCACCCCCACACCAACCGGGGCCATTTCGCCCTGGCCAAACGGGTGCTGGGGCCCCAGCTGCGCTGCATCACCTGTTGCACCGAACTGGATGGGGGGTTTGGCTTTAGCCGCAATTGGCTGTGTCGCCGTACGGATTTGTTTTGGGCCCTCACCCAGGAGGTGGTGGCGGAGGTGGGGCGCCGGCGGCCGGGGTTGCCGGCCGTGGCCCTGGGTCCCCTGCTCTATCCCGCCTATCACCAGGACGGCGTTGCCCCAGCCCCTGGGCTACCAGGGGCCAGCGGCGCAGGGTTGCCGTTGCTGGTGTTGGCCACGGGGTCCAATGGGGCGAACAACCACCTCGCCCTGCTCGAAGCGTTGCTGCCCTTGGCCGGCCGGCTCCAGCTGGTGGCCTTGTGTGGGCGGCGCAGCGCCGTGCAGCAGCAGGTGGAGCACTGGGCAGCCCAGCACCCCGGCTTGCACGTGACAGCCCTGGGCTACCAGGGACCAGCGGCGATGGCCGATCTCTACGGGCGGGCCTGGGCCCTGGTGAGTCGGCCCGGCGCCCGCACGGCGACGGAGGCGTTGTGGATGGCCTGCCCGCTGATTTTTAACCACTACGGCACAACCATGCCCCAGGAATGGCTGGCCCCCCGTTATTTCGCGGCGCGCGGATTGGGCCAGTCGATTCGTCGGCCTGGGCAGCTGGCGGCGCTGGTGGCCCAATGGCTGGAGAATCCCGACGCCTATGCGGCCCTGCGCCAGCGCTATCAGGACCACAGGCTGCGCAGTGATCCCGAGCGGATTGTCCACGCCCTTCTGTCTGGACCAAGAATGGCTGGATCAAGAATGACGAGCCATCCCGTGCCCGTAATGGATGCCTGAACCGATTGCCATCGTTGGAATCGGTTGCCGGCTGCCAGGTGGTGTGGACTCCCCGGAAGCGTTTTGGGCGTTGCTCCGGGAAGGACGGGAGGTGATCACGGAGATCCCCGCGGACCGCTGGGATCTGGGCCTGCACTACCACCGCGACCCCAACCATCCGCTCACCCAGCACGTGCAGCGGGGCGGTTTTGTCGACGGGATCGATCAGTTTGATGCCGCCTTTTTTGGCATCACCCCCCGCGAAGCGGTCTGCATGGATCCCCAGCAACGCCTGTTGCTGGAGGTGGCCTGGCGGGCCCTGGAGGATGGGGGCCAGCCGCTGGAGGCCCTGCAGCGCCGCCCGATTGGGGTGTTCGTGGGCATTTCCAGTGCCGATTACAGCTCTTTGGTGTGGGCGTCCAACGAGCGGTTTCTGATTCCCGACAACGAGCCCTTTGTGCTGCCGGGCAATACCGGCTGCATTGCGGCGAATCGGCTCTCCTATTTCTTTGATTTCAAGGGCCCCAGCTTCACGGTGGATACCGCCTGTTCCTCCTCCTTGGTGGCGGTGCATCTGGCCTGCGAAAGCCTTTGGCGGGGGGAATCGGAGGCGGCCCTCGCCGGCGGCGTGCAGGCCCTGCTCCATCCGGGGATCCAGATGAGTTTCTGCAAGGCAGGGCTGTTGGCCCCCGATGGGCGCTGCAAAAGCTTCGATGCCAGCGCCGATGGCTACGGGCGTTCAGAAGGGGCTGGGGTGGTGCTGCTCAAGCCCCTGGCGGCGGCTGAGGCCGCCGGCGATTCGGTGTATGCCGTGATCCACGGCTCAGCCATCAATTCCGATGGCCGCAGCAACGGCATGGTGGCCCCCAATGCCCGGGCCCAGATGGCCTGCGTGCGCGCGGCCTTTGCCCGGGCTGGGATCGATCCGGCCGCCACCCAATACGTGGAGGCCCACGGCACCGGCACCCGCCAGGGCGATCCGATCGAGCTGCGGGCCCTGGGCACCGTGCTCTCCGAGGGCCGGCCGGAGGGGGAGCGCTGCCGGGTGGGTTCGGTGAAGACCAACCTGGGCCATTCCGAAACCGCCGCCGGCATCACCGGTTTGATCAAGGCGGCCCTGTGTGTGGCCAAGCGGCAGTTGCCGCCGAGCCTCCATTGCCGCGATCCCAATCCCGCGGTGGATTTCGCCGCCCTCAAGCTGGCGGTGCAAACCCAGTTGGAGCCCTTCCCCTATCCCGAGCGGGCGGCGGTGGTGGGGGTGAGTTCGTTTGGATTTGGCGGCACCAATGCCCATGTGGTGCTAGCCGATGCCCCGCGGCGGTTGGCCCCTGGGCACCAGGGGGCTCCGCTGCCTTTGCAACTGGTGACGCTGTCGGCCCGCAGCGCCCCGGCTGTGGCGGCCGTGGCCGGCGAGTTGCTCCAGCAGAT
>CANHGA010000103.1 GCA_947460085.1 Synechococcaceae cyanobacterium | reverse complement strand
GGGTCTTGCAGTTCGGCGAGGCAGGCAGGGCAGGTGGCCAGATCAGGACTCACAAGGGCCGATGCCCCAGCGGCCCGGCTAGCGGACGGAGCTGCAATGCGAAACCCCTGGGGCTCGCCCCGGGCCGGGCCCCACTGCTGCTGCAGGGAGTCGATGCGGCAGCGGGGGGGCAGCTGCTGGGGCAGGGCCGCCAGGAAGGCCTCCAGTTCCGGCCCAGGACCCTCCGCCACCAGTTCCGCCCCCAGCTCGCAATTGCCCACCCAACCCCGCAGCCGATGGCGCTGGGCGAGGCGATGCACGGTGGGGCGAAAGCCCACCCCCTGCACCAGGCCCTGGACCTGGACCTGGAGGCGTTGCTCGATCGCATCGCTCAGCGGCAGCGCACCGTTCAACGGCAGGCAATCAGCTGGCCCAAAATCCAGCTCTGCAGGGCCCCCTGGCCATCACCGGTGCGGGCCGAGAGCTCAAATAGCTGGGCCTGGGGTGCCACGGCCCTGAGATTGGCCAGGGCGCTCTCCCGCTCGAAGGCCACCGCTGCTGCCAGATCGGTTTTGTTGATCACCACGGCATCGGCGGTTTTGAACAGGGCCGGATATTTGAGGGGTTTGTCTTCGCCCTCGGTCACCGAGAGCACGGCAATGCGCAGGTTTTCGCCGAGGTCAAAGGCGGTGGGACAGACCAGGTTGCCCACGTTTTCGATCACCATTAGGTTCATGCCCTGGCTGTCGAGTTGGCTGAAGGCGTGATCCACCAGGGAGGCATCCAGGTGGCAGCGATCGCCGGTGCAGATTTGGATCGCCCGGGCCCCGGCCGCCTTCAGCCGGCGGGCGTCGTTGTCGGTGGCCAAATCGCCCACGATTACCCCCACAGGGGGCGAGGGCCAGGTTGCGACCAGCTTCTCCAGCAGCGTGGTTTTGCCCGAACCCGGAGCCGATAGCAGGTTGATGACGAGCAGCCCATGCCGGTGGAAGTGGGCGCGGTTGCGGTGGGCCTGCCCGTCGTTTTTGATCAGGAGGCCCTGCTCCAGGGTGATCAGCCGCCTTGGCTGGGTGGCTACCGGAGTCGCTACGGGAGCTGGTTCGCAGCCGCACTGCCCGCACACCTAGGACACCTCCAGGGCCACCAGCTCCAGTTCCCTGCCCTGCAGAACCTGGGCCGAGAGGGCCCCGCAGCTGGGGCAGGCGTAGATCACATCCCTTGGGGCGAAGTCTTGAAGGCAGTGTGAACAGAAACACACCGTGGCTACCACCTCCAGCTCCAATGTCGCCCCTTCGCTGCAGCGCTTCGCCATCACCACGTCGAAGGCAAACTGCAGGGCATCCGGATCCACCCCAGCCAGGCTGCCGATGCGCAGCTGCAGCCGATGGATGCGGCTAGCCCCTTGCCTGCGCACCTCCCGTTCGGCGAGGCGCTGCACCGCGTCCATCAAGGCGAGTTCATGCACGGCGGCTTCCCCCGCCTGCCCACGCCACCAGCAGCGCCATGGCCGTGGGCAGCACCGCGGCAGCTTCGGGAGAGAAGCCTTCGCCATGGCCGTCCCACTGGGCGGGCACCAGCAGCTGCAGGGCTGCAGGTTGGTGGCCATAGAGCTCGCCCGCCAGGACCAGCAACGCCTGGGGCGTCAGCTGGTGGCTCCAGGTCTGGGGGCCTGGATTGGGAGCCTTGGCCCCGGCTGGTAAAGGCTGGAGGGCTAGGGGTTCGTTCGCTTGGGCCGAGCCGTTCGCGGCGGACTTCCCATAGGCGGCATCCACAAACACCACCGCTTCTGCCAATGCCATGGGGGCAGCCAGCTCGAGGGTGAGCTGCTGGGCAGCCAGCACCTGGAGGCCGGGTAGGCCCAAAGCCTCGATGGCCATGGCGATGTGCCAGCCCAGGCCGTCGTCCTGGCGCAGGGGGTTGCCGTAGCCAATCAGCAGCAGCGGCTTCATCCCCGCAACCGGTTTCATCCCCGGAACCGTTCCTGGAGCAGGCCGCCATCGGCTCCGATCAGTTGGACTTGGAGGGGCATTTGGCCGGCGGCATGGGTGGAGCAGGAGAGGCAGGGGTCAAAACAGCGGATGCCCGCTTCCACCCGGTTCAGTAAGGCCTCGGAGAGGTTGCCATTGCTGAGGTAATGGCGAGCAATTTGGGTGATGGTGTGGTTCATGGCACTGTTGTTCTGACCCGTGGCGATGATCAGGTTCACCTTTTCGATCAGGCCATTGCTATCCACCCGGTAGTGATGGAACAGGGTGCCCCGGGGGGCTTCGCTGACCCCCACGGCTTCATGGGCAGTCAGGCTCGCCCTTGCCCGCACGTGGGGATCGCAGATCTCGGGATTGGCAAGCAACTGCTCCATCTGCTCGAGGCAAGCCAAGATCTCAATGAGGCGTGCGAGGTGATATAGGAATGAGGCCGTCACCACCTGTCCCCCGCGCTGGCGCAACTCCAGGAGTTCCCTATCGGCTTGCTCGGTGCCGATGGTTTCGCAGATGTTGAGCCGGGCCAGGGGCCCCACCCGGTAGCGGCCAGCCTCGGGGCCTAGGGCCGTGATGTAGGGGAATTTGAGGTAGCTCCAGGGCTCCACGGCTTCGGCGATGAAGGAGGCGTAGTCGTCTTCCCGCAGACCATCGGCGATCAGGGATCCATCACTGGCCATGATCCGCAGCCCCCCTGATGCGCGGCCATTCCCCTGGATGCCGTAGTGCTCCCAGTGGCCGTCCGCGCCCACCAAACCCATAAACAGGGAGGGGAAGTTGCCAAACACCTCCAGCTCTTCGCCCAGTTTTGTATCGAGAAGTTGCTTGAACAGGGCCAGACCCCGCTGGGCAATGGCGAAAGCCTCCGGCAGGCCGGCCAGAAGTTGATCGCGGCCGGCGGGGCTTAGGGGGCTGCGGACCCCCCCCGGCACAACCCAGGCCGGATGGATCTTGCGCCCCCCCAGCACCTCGATCACCGATTGGCCAAATTGGCGCAAGCGGATGCCGGAGCGGGCCAGATCTGGATCGGCTGCCATCAGGCCGAACAGATTGCGCTTGGCCGGATCGCTATCCCAACCCAGCAGGAAGTCGGGGCTGCTGAGGTGGAAAAACGACAGCGCATGGGACTGGATGATTTGGGCCAGATTCATCAGTCGCCTGAGTTTTTCGGCCGTTGGCGGGATGGTGATGCCCAGGAGCTTGTCGCCGGTTTTGGCCGCTGCCAGCAGATGGCTCACCGGACAGATGCCGCAGATTCGGGCGGTGATGGCGGCCATCTCGGGGAAGGGCCTTCCCTCGCAAAAGCGCTCAAAGCCCCGAAATTCCACCACGTGAAATCTGGCTGTTTCGACGGCTCCTGTGCCATCGAGGTGGATGGAGATCTTGGCGTGGCCCTCGATGCGGGTCACCGGGTCGATCGTGATCGTGCGGTGGCTGCCGTTACTTGCCCCTGTGGTGCCATCCGGCGTGCCATCCGGCGTGCCATCCGGGGAATCGGCCATCGGTGGGATCCCCTTAACCAAAACGGATCAGCTCGGACCCGCTGAGCTCGGGCCGCAGATCGTGCAGCAGGGGTTCTAGGGCGGCCGGGATGCGGCTGGCCGAGGGCGGACAGCCCGGTAGGTAGAGATCCACCGGCACCAGCTCATGCACTGGCAGCACCTGGTCGAGGAGCTTCGGCACGGGGCCCGAATCCTCGGGGAGCTGGCTGAAGACCTGGGCCGTGGCGCCATAGGCGCTGCCCAGCACCGCATCGATGCCCCCCAGGTTGTTGCGCATGCCGGGCACGTTCGCCGTGATGGCGCAGTCGCCGAAGGCGATCAGCACCCGGGTGCGTTGCCTCACCTGACGAATCAACCGCAGGTTGTCGCTGGTGCCAACCCCACCCTCCACCAGGCAGATGTCCACAGCGTTGGGGTAGGTCTTGCAGTCGGAGGCCACCGGGCTGTAGACGATGTCGGCGAGGTCGGCTAGCTCAAACAGCCACTCATCCAGATCCAAAAAGGACATGTGGCACCCCGAGCAGCCCGTCAGCCACACCGTGGCCAGGCGCTTCTTCGCCGGGGGCCGGGTGAGGGGGAGGGGCGGATCCTTGGGGGTCATCGGGTTGGTGGGTTCCATGGGGACTGCTGGTGGTCCCCGCTGGAGGCACCCTTGGCAAACAGGGCGCCCGTGGGGCACACCTCGAGGCACTTGCCGCAGTGGGTGCAGGCCTCCACGGCCCCCCAGGGCTCATCCATCCCGGCGATGAGCCGGCAGTGCTCACCCCGCCAGCCCACGTCCCACACATGGGCCCCTTCCACTTCGTCGCAGACGCGCACGCAGCGGGTGCAGAGGATGCAGCGGTTGTGGTCGAGTCCGAACAGCGGGTGGGAGAGATCAACCCCTCGTGTGGGGTAGCGATAGGGCAGTCGGCTGTGGTCCATCCCCACGGCCACCGCCAGGTTTTGCAGTTCGCAATGGCCATGGGCAACACAGACGCTGCAGATGTGGTTGCCTTCGGTGAACAACAGTTCAACCACGGTGCGGCGGATGTCCTGCAGCCGCAGCGTTGCGGTGTGCACCACCATCCCCTCCTGGGCGGGGGTGATGCAGGCTGGCGCTAGGGGCTCGCTCCCTTCGATCTCCACCAGGCACAGCCGGCAGGCGGCCACCGGGGAGAGGCCCGCAAGAAAACAGAGGGTGGGGATCACCACGCCGGCTGTCCGGGCGGCGTCGAGCAAGGTGGCGCCGGATTCGATGGCGACGGGCTGGCCATCGATCTGGAGGGAGCAGGCACTCACGGGCAGGCCTCCGGCGCTAGCAGGGCTTGGTAGTCGCCGGGGAAATGGCGCAGGGTGCTGAGCACGGGCTTGGGGGCGCTTTGGCCCAGGCCGCAGAGGCTGGTATCGCGCACCATCTGGCAGAGGCTTTCCAGCTGGGCCAGATCGCTGGGGCCAGCCCGACGATCCAGAATTTTTTGCAGCATTCCGTGCAGCTGCACGGTGCCTGCCCTGCAGGGCACGCACTTGCCGCAGGACTCTTCACGGCTGAAGTCCATGAAGAAGGCGGCAATCTCCACCAGGTTGGTGGAGTCGTCGAGCACCACCATGCCGCCGGAGCCCATGATCGTGCCGAGGGCTTTGAGGCTGTCGTAATCAACCGGGGTGTCGAGCTTGGCGGCCGGTACGCAGCCCCCCGATGGGCCCCCGGTCAGCACGGCCTTGATGCTGTGGCCCTCAGGCGCCCCATCGCCCATGGTCTCGACGATGCTGCGCAGACTGCGACCCAAGGGCACTTCGACCACGCCGCAGCGGCGCACCTGGCCCGTGAGTGAGAACACCTTGGTGCCTCCGGCGTAGGCGTCGGCGCCCAGGGCTAGGAGAACCGGCACGTTGGCGAAGGTCTCCACGTTGTTGATCAGGGTGGGGAGGCCAAACACGCCCCGTTCGGCGGGGTAGGGCGGCCGGGGCCTGGGCACCCCCCGCTTGCCCTCGATCGAGTGGATCAGGGCTGTTTCTTCCCCGCAGACGTAGGCCCCGGCCCCAATGCGGAGTTCCAGCTGGAAGCCGAAATCGCTGCCCTGGACCGAAGCCCCCAGCCAGCCTTCCTGCTCCGCCTGGCCGATGGCATGGCGTAGCCGGTTGATGGCGAGGGGATATTCGGCCCGCACATAAATGAAGCCCCGGCTTGCCCCCACGGCATAGGCCGCGATCGCCATGCCCTCCAACAGGCGATGGGGATCCCCTTCCATCACGGTGCGGTTCATGAAGGCCCCGGGGTCGCCCTCATCGGCGTTGCACACCACCAGCTTTTCTCCAGTTGGCTGGCTGGCTACGGCCGTCCATTTGAGGCCTGTGGGGTAGCCCGCGCCCCCGCGCCCCCGCAGGCCGCTGCTGCTGACCGCCACCACCACCGCTTGGGGGGTGCCGTGGTGCAGCACCTGGTCCAACTGTTGGTAAGCACCGGCTTGGAGGGCTTCCTCGATCGATTCCGGATCGATTTGACCGCAGTTCTTCAGCACCCAGCGCCGTTGCAGGCGGAAGAAGGGATGGTTGAGGTCGATCGCCCGGGAGCCTGGGGGGCTCCAGTTCTCCAGGTCGTTTGCGGCCGCCGCCGCTGCCAGGCCCTCGGCCAGTTGCCCGGCAGGGCAGGGTTGGAGTGCTCCGTAGAGCCTGGGGGTGGCGCCATCGATGGCCAGCACCGGTCCCTCGCCACAGGGGCCCAGGCAGCCCACCCCTTTGACCCTGATGTTGCTGTTGAGGCCGGTAAGGCTGATGGCCCCGTCGAAGGCGATCCGACGCTCCTCGCTACCGCAGTTGCGGCAACCGGCTGCGGTGCAGAGCCGTAGGCAGATCGGCGGCTTTCCGGTTATGGCAGCTGGGCTCACGGCTCTAGCTCGGCAAGGTTTTCCAGCCCCGCCAGCTTTTCCAGCACTGTTTGGGCGCTCTGGTGATTGCAGACCCTGCCGTCGATGACGGCGAGCGGGGCGCCGCCGCAGGTGCCGATGCAGCGCACCGTGCCGAGTTCAATGCCCTTCTGGTTGAGGCGTTGGGTCACCCCATCCAGCTGCAGCTGCTTGAGCAATGGACCAGCTCCTTTGACAAAGCAAGCCGTGCCCGTACAGATCAGGCAGCTGTGCGGGGGCGGCGGGACAAAGTGAAACAGGTGATAAAAACTGGCCGTTCCCCAAACCCGGCTGTCGGGCAGGTGCAGATGCCTTGCGATTTGGCGCAGATGGGTGGGATTCAAATAGCCATCGATGGCCTGGCTGCGATTCAAGATTTCGATCAGCCCATCGGGGTTGGACCCCTGGCTGTCGAGATCGTTGGCGAAGCGCCTGGCTAAGTCGTGATCTGAAGCCCTAATCCCCGGGAGCCCTGGCATGTTCAGAGCGCGGCAGTCTTTGGCTGGGCGCTGCGGTCTTTGGCTTCAAGTTAAAAAGCCTTGCTGGGTGTGGCAGCTTCACCCCCGCGGCGCATTTGCCCCATGCCGCAAAGGGGCGGCATTGAAGCATGTTGGGGTTTGGCTTCGCCGGCCCTATCCTAGGCTCCGTCAAACTCCTTAACAAAAGGCACTGCCCGATGTTCACGCTTGAGAAGGCCACCCAGATTTTTCCGGACACCCTCTCGGCCGATGTGGTCCCCGCCATCACGGCCCGATTCCGCCTTCTCAGCGCTGAAGATCAGCTCGCCCTGATCTGGTACGCCTATGTCGAGATGGGTTCCACCATCACGATCGCGGCCCCGGGTGCCGCCCGGATGCAGTTTGCTGAGT
>CANHGA010000102.1 GCA_947460085.1 Synechococcaceae cyanobacterium | reverse complement strand
CCAGCTGGTGGGGGTGCTCAAGGCCCTGGAGGGAACTGTGGATGCAGCCACGATGCGAGAACTCAACCGCCAGGTGGATCTGGAGCACCGCCCGCCCGCGGAGGTGGTGAGGACTTATCTGTTGAGCTCCGGTTCCTGAACCGGTGCCGATCAGCCTGCGGCGAGCAGGGCTTCCAACCCCGGCTCATCCAGCACCGCCACCCCCAGCTCCTTGGCCTTGGTGAGCTTGCTGCCCGCTTCATCGCCGGCCACCACGTAGCTGGTTTTTTTGCTGACCGAGCCACTCACCTTGCCCCCAGCCGCTTCGATCAGGGTTTGGGCTTCCCTGCGGCTCAGCTTTGGCAGGGTTCCCGTCAGCACAAAGGTTTGGCCCGCTAGGTGGCCGTTGCCGCTGCCCCTTGCAACGCCCTCGGCCCGTTCCGCCTCGGTTGCGGCGAGCGCCACCCCCAGGCCCTCCAGCTCCCCCAGTAGGGCCTGGTTGGCGGGGGTGGCAAACCACTGCTGCAGGGATTGGGCGATTTCTGGGCCAATGCCAAACACCGCCGTGACGCTCTCCGGGCTTTCGGTGGCGGCCACGGCCAGATCTGCGGCGCTGGCAAAGGCCTTGGCCAGGGCCTTGGCATTGACTTCGCCCACGTGGTGGATGCCCAGGCCATAGAGCTGCCGGTGCCAGCTTTGCTGCTTGGAGGCTTCCAGGGCCGCCATCAACTTGATGGCTGAGGTGTCGCCCATGCGCTCCAGGCTGGAGAGGATGGCCCCATCCAGGCGGTAGAGATCGGCGATGGAGCCCACCAGGCCCCGATCCACCAGCTGTTCAATCAATTTGCTGCCCAGGCCATCCACATCCATGGCCCCCTTGCCCACCCAGTGGCGCAGGGCGCCCCGCAGGATCGCCGGACAGCTGCTGTTCACACACCGAGTGGCGGCTTCGCCCTGCTCGCGCACCAGCTGCGAGCCACATTCCGGGCAGCGGCTGGGCAACACCAGGCGTTCGGCACCAGCAGGCCGCAGCTCCGTCAATACCCGCACCACCTCGGGGATGATTTCGCCGGCCTTGCGCACCACGATGGTGTCGCCGCCGCAGAGGTCGAGTTCGGCCAGCCGATCGGCGTTGTGCAGGGTGGCCCGGCCCACCGTGGTGCCGGCCAGGGGGATGGGTTCAAATTCTGCCACCGGCGTGACCACCCCGGTGCGGCCCACCTGGCAGCTGAGCCGCAGCAGTTTGCTGGGGGCTTCCTCTGCGGCGTATTTCAGGGCGATCGCCCAGCGGGGGGCTTTCTGGGTGAAGCCGGCGGCGTCCTGCAGGCGCAGGTCGTTGAGTTTCACCACCACGCCGTCGGTGGCGTAGGCGAGTTGCCTGCGGCCTCCATCCCATTGGGCGAAGAAGGTTTCGACGCCAGCTAGCCCCTCGCACAGCTGGGCGTTGGGGTTCACCTTGAACCCTGCCGCCTTGAGCCACGCCAGCGCTTCCCATTGGCTGGCAGGCCCGCCGGGCCCGCTCGGGAGGTGCAGGGTGTAGGCGAAGAAATCCAGGCGCCTGGAGGCCACCACCTTGGGGTCGAGCTGGCGCAGGGTGCCGGCGCAGGCGTTGCGGGGGTTGGCAAACAGGGCCTCTCCCCGGGCCGCCCGCTCGGCGTTGATGGCGGCAAAGGTGGCGTCGGGAATGAAGGCCTCACCGCGCACCTCCACCCACTCCGGCGGGTTGTCGAGCTGGAGACGCAACGGCACCGCCCCAATCGTGCGCACGTTGGCGGTGATCTCCTCTCCCCGTTCCCCATCGCCGCGGGTGGCGGCCCGCACTAACAGCCCCTTTTCGTAGCTCAGGGCCAGGGCGTTGCCATCGATCTTGAGTTCGGCAACCAGCCCCAGGGATGCCAGGGCTTCGGCGTCTGCCGCAGGGCGATCGAGGGCGTTCAACAGCCGTCGGTACCAGCTCTCCAGCTCTTCCACGCTGAAGGCGTTGTCGAGGCTGAGCAGGCCGATGCGGTGGGCCACGTTGGTGAACCCCTCCGCCGGGCTGCCCCCCACCCGCTGGGTGGGGCTATCGGCAGTCACCAGCTCAGGATGGGCTGCTTCGAGCTCCAGCAGTTCCCGGTAGAGCCGGTCGTACACCGGATCCTCCATCTCGGGAGCATCAAGCACGTAGTAGGCGTGGGCGGCCCTGGTCAGCAGCCGCCGCAGCTCGCTGAGCCGTTCGTTGGCGGACGCCATGGGGAAGCCCAGTTGCGTCTGCATCTCCAGGATCGCCTCAGGCGGCGGCCAGCTTGGTGATGCGCTCAACGCGCCACTGCTCCTCCACTTTCACGAAGGTGAAATCCAGGGGCAGCTCTTCGGTGCCATCGGATTTGAGCTTCACCGTGAGCATGATCAGCTTGTCCTCCATCCGGGGCCTGCCGGATTTGAGGTTGCGGTACTTGTTCAGCTGCAGCCCAGCGAGGAAGCGGATGAACTGCTGACGGTTGACGTGGGACCGGTAGTTCTTGGTGGTGAGCAGGTAGGCCCCATCCACTTGGCCGCTCGCCACCTGGGTGAAGAACTGCTTGATCAGGGGGTTGATGCCCCGGGCACTGAGCACCAGCTTTAACGCCGAGATCGTCCAGTACAGGAGCAGGGCCCCGGCGCCGGCCATCAGGGCCTTGGTGCCGATATCGCGGGTCAGACCCCAATCCATTGCGGTTGCTGCTGCTCTGTGAGCTTCGGAGTCTGACTGACCACGTTCGCAAATTGGGGCTTGTCTGCAAAGCCCGCCACAATGCGCCGATCCGCTGGCTTGCCCGCACCGTGCCCCTGGAGCCCCTGCTGCCCCTGTTTCACCGCTTGGACCGGGAGCATTTCGACGGCACCCTGGCGCCTGGGGGCATCGCCATGGTGGAGGTGCGCTGGAGTGATGGCCGCATGCGCCGTACGGCGGGGTTGTATCGAAGCGGGCGCTACCCGGATGGCCGCGACCTCTGCGAAATCGTGCTGTCGCGGCCCCTGCTGGAACCCTTGCCCAGGGAGGCCACCCTCAGCACCCTCTGCCACGAAATGATCCATGCCTGGCTGGATCGGGTGGCGGGAGTTCGGGAAGTGCATGGCCCCCAATTCCGGGCCCGCATGGCCGCCATCAACGCCAGCCAAACCGCCTTTGAGGTGAGCCTGCGCCACCGCTATCCGGTGCCGGCCAATGCCAGCCGCTGGCTCGCCCGCTGCCCCACCTGCGGACTCTCAGCCTCCTATCAACGGCGCATGAAAGGCCTGGCCTGCAAGGTTTGTTGCCTGCGTTTCCATGGCGGCCGCTGGAACGCCAGTTGTCTCTTGGAGTTCGAGCAGGCGGCTTAGGGTCGGATCCACGTCAGGGGGCAAGGGGGTCAAGGCCGATGGGTGTGTTCCTTTGGACCCTGGAATTCGGTGGCCTCTCCATTGCCCTGGTGGGCATGGCTAGGGAGCAATGGTTGGCAACACAGCGCCGATTGGCGAGCCGAAGTCGATAGGTTTGGTCGATGGGCGAATCCTGGTCCGAGTACGACAGCACCCCTCCCCGCGAACGCCCCAGGCGCGGCCCTGACCCCCTGGAGCAGCGCTTTGATCGCCTGGTGAGCGCAGGCCGCCAGCTGGTGGATGGGGTTTCGGGGGCCCGCCCGGTATCGCGCACCGCCCCGAGGGGGCCCCAACGGGGGGGAGACGACCGCAGGCCAGGGCTGGATCGGTTGGGCCGCTGGGTGGAGGACAAACTCGATTGGATCCTCGATGAGGACGAGGATTGGCGCGAACCGTGGCAGGAGCCTGCCCAGCGGCCGCAACCGGCTGGGCGTCGCCCCCTGGAGGCGATCTCCCGCCGGGGGAGGCCTGCTGATGGTGGGGCTGCCCAAGGTGGGGTAGCCGCTCAAGACGGTGGTGCTGAAGATTGGCCCGACGACGCCAGTTTTTCAATCCCCCGTTGGCAGCGCCAGCCAGCAGCGCCCCAGCCTTTACCTGTTGATGCCCCAGACCCCCTGCCCTCAGGCGCCGCTCGCCCCTTGCCCCGTTCCACCCGTCGCCGCAGGGCCTAGCCAGGTTTCCAGCGCCGGCGAAAAAACCTCACGAATCACGGTGAGCTCTTTGCCGCCGCGAAAGAAGCGGTAATGGCGGCTCCAAAACGGTCCTGGAGTGCCAAATCGCTCAGCCAGCCAAGGGGCATCCACCTGGGCGAGCCCATCCACCTCGCGAAACAGCTCGGCGCGCTTGCTCGTGAGGCTCCGCCAGATGGGCTGATCCTTTTGGCGCAGGTGTTCTTCTGCCTGCGCTTGGTTCCACCAACTTTCGGCCCAGGCCAAGGTCTGTTCGCCGCAGCGCAGCCACACCTGGCGGCGGAGCAAGGGTGGCTCCAGTTCGGAGATTTCTTCAGGGGGTGGGCTAGCTACGCCGCCCGAGCCCTCCGGGCAGACGATCGAATCGGGCCCCATGGCAATCAATTCGATTTCCACGGGCAGGCCGGTGAGGCTTTCGAGGTGGCGGGTGGGGCTGCCATCGCCCAAGAGCAGCAGGCGCCAGGGGCCCCGCAGGCCATTGCCGGCCCGGCCTTGCAAGACATCTGCTTTGCTGGCTTGCCAGCAGGCCTGGGGAGACTTGATGGGGCCAGCCGTCACCAGTTCGCCACTGTCGAAAGGGATAGGCCAAGCCTAGAAACCCTATGGTGCTGCAAGGCGATGGGAGCTGCGTTTTGGCTTGGAAGCGCCCCTTGCCTTGGCCTGGAACCCGGAAGCCATCGCAGGGTGGCCTGGCCGATGTGGTTGTGCCCAATTTTCACCGCCGCTATACGGGCGTTTCCGCCACCATCCAGGCCCTCGTGCCCTGCCAACGCCGGAGCCGTCAGGTGGGCCTCTGGGATTGGGGCGGCCTGCCGCTGCTGGCCCAGTTCCGTTGGATCGACCTGGTGCGCCATGGTTGGGATAGGCCCCTTCTAGGCACCCATCGCATTTGGCATGCCAGGCGCGACCTCGAGATCTTGATGGGCTTGCTTCTCAAGCATGGGCTTCGTCAGCCATGGAAGGTCGTCTTCACCTCGGCGGCTCCCAAGCGTCCTGGGGCGTGGCTGCGATGGTTGGTTGGAGCCTGTGATGCGGTGATTGCCACGTCTGAACGGTCGGCGGCATTTCTGCCGAGGTGCACCACCGTTATCCACCACGGAGTGGATACCCACTTTTATTGCCCTGGTGAGCGCCCTATTGGGGTTGCCCAGAATTCTTATTTGATTGGTGCTTTTGGCCGTATTAGGCCCAGCAAGGGGACTGACTTGCTGGTTAGCGCTTTGGTTGAGGTGTTGCCCGAGTATCCACAGTTCTCGGCTTTTTTTACAGGTCTATGCAAACCTAGTGAGCAGGCCTATCTTGAATCCATGCAGGCCAAGATCAACAAGGCTGGCTTGGAAAAAAGAATCAAGTTTTTAGGAGATCTTGACCGTGAATCGGTAAGGAAGCTTTATCAGCAGGCGACTCTTTGTGTGGCAGCATCGCGGCGTGAGGGCTTTGGGTTGACTCCCCTCGAGGCCATGGCATCGGGTTGTGCAGTGCTCACATCTGATGCCGGCGTTTGGCCCAGGGTGGTGGATTCGGTTGTCGGTCTGCGCTTTGAAACGGGTCGATTGGATGACTTGATTGAAAAACTGCGCGTGCTCTTGGCTGATCCTGTAGGGCTTTTGGAGATGGGAAGGAAGGGGCGCGAGCGCGCAGAAACCACCCATTCTTTGGAGCAAGAAGCTGATGCGATTAATCGCCTCTATTTGGATTTAGGAGGCGCGGTGATCTCCCCATGAAAGAAGCCCAAGCGTTTTACTGCGACATCACTGAGCTTTACGCCGGATCCCTGGGCCGCGGCGGATTTTATGGCATCGCACGGGTTGTTGCTGAAATTGCCCTTGAGCTTGATCGACTGGTTCCAGATACCCAATATGTGGTTTTTTCAGCGTCGTTCAATCGCTTTTTTCGTGTCCAGTTACAGCGTCAGCAGCTGCTTCTAGGCAGGCCAGCCAGTTTTGGCTTCAACCTTGATCGACTTGTTTTTGCCTTCGATCAGCAGTTCAGTCGCTGGTTGGAGTCTTTGCCTGCTGGTCTTACCGCCTGGCTGAAGGCTCGCCTGCGTTGGCTGGCAACCCAGCTGAACAGGGGATTATTTGCCCCATTGGGCCCGGGATTTGTGTTTTCTGCAGCTAGGCCAAAGTTTATTTCCCGCTATCCCAGGGCTTTGCAAGCGCAACAGTTGGAACTGGCCAGTTTGTTGCATGATTTTTTCCCCTTACTCGACGGCTACGATCGACCGAGGCAAGCTTTTGTGGATGCCTTTGCAGTTGATAATTGCTTGGTTTTGGAGTCGTCTGCTGTTGTGATAGCCAACTCCTATTTCACCCGGGATTGCTTGTTGCAGCTGCAGGATGCGGGCCAATTGCCCTTGCATCGCAAGTTGGCCGTTGCCCAGCTTGCCCATGAATGCCGATCTCCCCAGGCTTTGCCAGATTGCGGTCAAGTAGGGCTAGCAGCCAGCGCATTGGCCCATGAAGATTCTCCCTTCTTCTTGGCGGTGGGTTGTCGCCCGGGGCGCAAAAACCTTCAGTTGATTTTGGAAGCCCTCTTGCTCCTCCACCAGGGGAATGGGGCACCAGGGGTTTCCACCATCATGCCCAGGCTTGTGCTGGCCGGAGCGGTTCGGGGTTCGATCAATCGCGCTATCGACGATCCGCGCTTTGCTTCAGTGCGTTCTTCCATTCAACTAATTGCGAGTCCTCGTCAAGATGAGTTGATTCACCTGTATCAACGGGCCAGGGCCACAGTGTTGCCAAGTTTTAGTGAGGGCTGGGGTTTACCCGCATCTGAATCCCTATGGCTTGGAACACCGGTACTGGTATCCGATACCCCTGTCATGCGGGAGGTTTGCGGCAACCTTGGCTTGTATTTCTCGCCTGAACGGCCCGAGGAGTTGGCCCAACGCATGGGCCAGATATGTCGAGATCAAGCTTTTTATGGCGCCCAGCAACAGTTGATTCTTGCGGCTAAGCCAACCCTGCGCCGGTGGGCGGATACCGCTAGGGATGTGACCTTGGCGTTGTAGGGCCTCCTGGCTTGGGCCATGGCAAATTTGCTCAGCATTATCGCTTTCTGAGTCTCCTTAATGACCGTTCATTGCGCTCTCTGCTTTTTAGGAGTAAGCCAATTTGATCGCCAAGAAAAGTGAGCACCTAGTTCCAGCGCCAAGAGTAAACATTGAATAGGCTAATGATGGGTACTTTGCCCAGTTGTGAGCCAGGGGCGGCTAAGTAACGCAAGGGCTTACATTT
>CANHGA010000101.1 GCA_947460085.1 Synechococcaceae cyanobacterium | reverse complement strand
GAGCAGGCTCGGCAGGCTGGCCGCCGCTGTCCCCGCGAGCAGCAGGGGCAACACCTGGCCAGCGCCAAAGCTGGTGAGCAGCACCATGCCAACCACCGGTTTGCCGCTCTGGGCCATCCAGCCCAGCAGCACCGCCAAGACCGGGGTGGTGCAGGGGGTTGCGGCAAGGCCAAACGCCAAGCCTGCGGCCAGGGGAGCGAGGGGGGCGGGCACCTTGGTTCGCCAGATTTCAGGGTCTGGCCCAGGGGGGAGGGGAATCCTCAGAACCCCCAGCAGGTTGAAACCCATCAACAGGGCCAGCACTGCCACGATCGTGGGGATCAGGCCAGGAATTTGGCCATAGATGCGGCCGAGCAGTCCGCTGACCAGCCCAAGTAGCACCAGGGACGCCACGATGCCGGCGGCAAAGCTCAAGCTCCTTTGCCAAGGGGATGGGCGCCGCTGGCCATCGGCTACGGCTGCGCCGAATCCGGCCAGATAGGCGAGGGTGACCGGCAGCAGAGACAGGGAGCAGGGCCCCAGGCTGGTGAGCAGTCCACCGGCGAAAACCACGGCCAAGGTGGTGGGGGTGGGAGAGGCCAGGGACTGTTGCAGCAACGTCTCGCTGGTGCGGGCCCAATCGGCCAGTTGGGGCCCAAAACTGATCATCGATCCAGCCTATCGGGCGGCTGCGGGCCGGTGACGCCTGGGCGTGGGGGAGAGGCCACTGCCCTCCAGGGAGCAACGCAACAGGAGGCCGCAAATCAGCAGGCTGGCCATCAGGGAGTTGCCGCCATAACTGATCATGGGCAGGGGCAGGCCGGTGGTGGGCATGGCGCCACTGGCCACGGCGATGTTGAGGATGGATTGGCCCACCAGGAGCGTGGTGCAGCCAATCGCGATCAGCCGTTGCTGGTTGGTGCGGCATTGCAGGGCAATGCGCAGCCCCGCAAAGCCAAACAGCAGCAGGAAGAGCAGCAGCACCACCGAACCCACATAGCCGAACTCTTCTGCAAAGACAGCAAAGATGAAATCGGTGGATTGGATGGGCAGGTACTGCAGTTTTTGGGTCGAGAGTCCAAAGCCGGAGCCGAGGAAGCCGCCGGAGCCAATGGCCAGCAGGCTTTGCACAAGTTGGTAGCCATCCCCTTGGGCATCGCGCCAAGGGTTGAGAAAGGAGATCACGCGAATGCGTTGGTACTCATTGAGCAAGATGCTCGCCGTACCCACCAGGCCTCCTGCTCCGGCGGCACCCAGCAGCAGGGTTTTGGCAAGTCCGCCGGCTAGGGCCATCAGCCACAGCAGCAGGCCGATGAGGGCGGCGGTACTGAGGTTGGGCTGCTTGAGAATCAGCAGGATCAAGGCCCCCAGGATGCCGAGCCAAAGCAGTTTTTGGTCGCTGCCACTGCGTTTCCAATGGGCGAACAGGGATGCCCCTTGGAGCACCACAAAGGGTTTAACCAGTTCGGAGGGTTGAATTTGGATGGGCCCAACGACCAGCCAACGGCTCGCCCCATTCACGGTGCTCCCCACCACCAAAGTGGCGGCCACCATCAGAAGGCCAATCAGCAGGGCCATGGGGGCGATGTGCAGCCAGCGGCGCAGGCTGGTGCGGAGCCCTAGCCAGAGAAGTCCCCAGCTGGCCACCATCCAGATCAATTGCCGCTTGAGGTAGTAGGCGGCATCGCCCATTTCCCGTTCCGCCACCCACCAGCTGGAGGACGTGAGCACCAGGATGCCCACCACGCTCCAGAGGGCCACCATGCCGAGCACGAGGCGGGCTTCAGCGGGCCAAAGGTGCCATGGCAGGGGCAGCAAGCCCTGGGCGGCACTGGCTGGCGCGCCAGCCGCTGGGGGATCACGCCGGGTGCTGGATCGGGACAAGGCTGGTGGGTCGGGTCGGCGACGGTTGTCGATGGTCCTAGGTCGATGGTCCTATTGAGCCGTGAAAGCTTGCGGCTGGCTAGGGATGCCAGACCACAAAAAAAGCCCGGCATGGCCGGGCTTGCTAAGCAGGAGCTTGTGATCAGTTGCCAACGTTCTGTTGACGCCGACCTGTAACCAATTCGACCTTCAGGATCTTTCCGCCCTGCTTCATGATCCGCTGCTGCTCAGCAAACCAGCTTTCGAAGGGAACCCACTTGGTGAAGTAGGTGTTCTGGAGCTCACGCTGGGTGCGTGATTTCTCAGGGCAGGGGATGCAAGCTGTGATCTTGAACAGGCGCATGGGAACGATCCGAGGGTTTGTGCCTAAGCGATTGGATCAGTTGCCCAAGCCGGAACTGATGTAATCGAAGTAGACACCCATCTCGCGACCGGCGTCAGGACCCACCAAGGCAGCGGTGGCTTCCTTCATGGCTTGGATTGACTGCACGGTGGCGCCGATGGGCACGCCCAAGGAGTTGTAGGTCTCCTTGAGGCCGTTGAGAACACGCTCGTCGAGGATCGAGGTGTCACCAGCCAGCATGGCGTAGGTGGCGTAGCGCAGGTAGTAATCCAGGTCGCGAATGCAAGCTGCATAGCGACGGCAGGTGTACATGTTGCCGCCGGGACGGGTGATGTCCGAGTACAGCAGCGACTTGGCCACGGCTTCTTTGATGATGGCCGAACCGTTTGCGCTGATGGTGGCAGCTGCACGAACGCGCAGCTCACCGCTGGCGAAGTACTGCTCCAGGCGGCCCATGGCAGAGCCGTCGAGGTACAGACCTTGAACGTCGGCCTGGTTAATGACGTTGGTGATGGCGTCTTGCATGAATCCTGCTTAGGGCGAAAAGACGGTGCGGAAGGAAGGTGGGGTTCGGGGCCTCAGGAGAGGGCGCCAACCACGTAGTCGAAGTAGAAGCCAGCTTCTTCGGCATCGGCGCCGGTGAGCAGGCCCATGGCGGCGGACTTCATTTCGCGCACGGACTCGGCCATGGCCTCGAGGGGTACGCCCAGGGAGCGGTACATCTCGCGGGCTCCGATCACGCCGATCTCTTCGATCGGGGTCACGTCACCAGCAACCACGCCGTAGGTCACGAGGCGGAGGTAGTAGTCCATGTCCCGCAGGCAGGACGCTGTCATTTCTTCGCCGTAGGCGCTTCCGCCAGGGGAGATGACATCAGGACGCTTCTGAAACAGGGCGCCGCCGGCCTGTTTAACAATGCGCTCACGGCTCTCGCTGAGAACCTGCGCGACGCGGAGGCGACGCTGTCCAGCCGAGACGAACGACTTGATCTGATCAAGTTCGCCAGGGCTTAGATAGCGGGCTTCGGCGTCCGCGTTGATGATCGAGTTGGAGACGATGCTCATGCAGTTCTGCCTCGAAACAAGCGGCCGCCTTGACGGTGACCGGTATCCGGTGGGTAAGTGGAGAGATCGACTTGCGCCGATCGCTGAAGCATTCTGTGCCAAAGCCCTTCGCTATCCCCGGGGCCGGTAACAGTTCTTCACGGCCTATTTGCTTTTCAGATCCCTTGTGCCGCAAGGGCTCTGGCGAGTGTCGCTAATAGCGGCATCGTGTGGTAATTGTTCATCATTTTGTCTTGCTGATTGGCTCACTTGTTTCACGATGCGACCACGATTTTGCGTTGATTTGTGTAGCTCAGCATGAAAAAACCTTCCAACTGGGAAGTTGGAAGGTTTGGGGCTGAAACCCGGGTTGCGATTGGCTGCCCAGGCTTGGGCCGGTTCGGGGGTGGGCTGGTGCCTCGTCGAGGGCTGACCTAGATGGCGGCCTTTGGGCTGGGGTTGAGACCAGCATTGCCGGCATAGAGCGCAGCGGTCCTGTTCACGCTGGTCAGGGGCAAGCCGTCGGCCGTCGCCATCCCGCGGACGTAGGGCACGGTGTTTTGGCCAAAGACCTCGGCATATTCGCTACAGGTGAGCAGTCCTTCTAGGGCGGCCTGTTGGCCAGCTTTGGCGCGGGTCGCCAGGAAGCGACTCACTTCTTGGGGTTGGGCGGCGCGGCCAAGCAGGGCAAGGTAGGCCGCAGAGGCTGCCCGCAGGGGGGCCATCCGATTGAGGCGCTGCTGGAAGCAGTCGCTGCCGGCCAGTTGGCCAACGAATTCGGCCACGGTGAGCTGCTGGTTGCGGAATTGGGATTCCACATCGCCGAGCCGTTCTGCCGAGAAGGGAACCCTGTTCAGCAGTTGCTTGTAGGTGGCTTCGATGGCCGCTTGCACATCGGTTTCACTCGCGGTGCGGCCCAATTGCACCGGTCGACCCAGGCTTTTGCGGCGGTTGAACCCTTGGGGTTGGCCACCCCGGAGGGCCTTGGCCATGGCGGCGCCAGGCTCGGCGGCGGGGGCGCCGACGCGACCATCGCCCACGGTGGATCGCCAGGCGGCTCCGGTGGAGACCTGGAAGGCTGGTGCACTGCCTGCAAACGCTGTGGTGCCGGCAAAGCCAGCGGCACCGGCAAAGCCAATGGTGGTTGGACGCCAACGCCTGGTTGGGGCGGGGTCTTGGCGGATGCTGCCAGGCCCCTGGCTTGGGGAAGGGCTAATCGGCGCAGCCACCGCACCACCGGAGAGTTGGGCGGTCCAGCTGCCCACAATCACCCGATTGCGATCAGCCAGGTTGCGCTGGACCAGATCGCCCGTGCTGCGAAGGGCTTGGGGCGGTGTCACATCGGGTCGTAGGCCTGCAGGCTCGACATAGGCGGCTGCATTGAAGGCCCGGTTGAAGGTGGGCACCTGCCTGGCGTTGCGGTCGGCAGGGGTGATGAAGCGCTCGAAGGGAACGGTGTCTTCGCCGAAGCTTTCGTTGTATTCAGAGCTGTTCAGCATGGCGTCAACAACGCCATAGAAGCCCTTGCGAGCCGCGGTGTCGAAGTAGGCGTCGATTTCCCAGCGACCAAGGGTGGGTCGGCCCAGGATGCGGCGGTGCATCACCTCAATGGCTTTGGTGATGTAGAGGCCGCTCCAATAACGGCGCCTGAACGCGTTCGATCGGGCCACCTGGCGAATGAATTCGCGCAGGCTGATGTTGCCGTTTTCGAGCTTGATCTCTTCAACGGTTGTGCGTTCGCCGGCGTAGCCGGTATTGCCAAGAATCTGGTTGTAGACAGCCCGAATCACCGCTTGGGTGCTGGCCTCCGTACCGCGAACACTGGGCTGGCCGCCCCGGCGGGGCACCGATGCCCCACCCGTGGCGATTTGCTGCAGCCGCACCACCTTGGGCCCCACCCGCCTTGGGGTGGCCTTGCGGAATTGGGCCGTGTTCATTTGGCCCGGCTGATTGAGTCCGTTACCAATCAGGATCCGACGGGAGTCGTAGCCATAGGGCGCAGGCCGGGTGGCCACCGATGCCGTGCCGGAGGGGAAGATCGCGCCGTAGTTGAGAGCTAGCGGATCATTGCCACCGCCATAGACGTGCTGGTCGGGGAAGGGCTGGCGGTAAGCCGCGTAAAGGGTGACGTATTGGGGGGCGCCTTCAAACGGAGCGCTAAAGCGGAACAACTTGCGGTTGGATCCCCAGCCGGCGCTTTCCTGGGCTTCTTCGCCGAGGTCGCGGAGGTAGGGAACGGTTTCCTCGCCGAACACCTGGGCGTATTCGCTGGTGTTGATCAAGGAATCCACCAGGCCCTTGAGCCCTTGGGCGCTGACGATGTCGAAGTAGCGGGTGAATTCTTCCCGGGAGCTGATCCCCCGGCCAAGGAAATGGCGGAAGGCCAATTCGACGGCCCGGCTATTGGAAAAGCGGCCGTAGAACTGTTGGCGGTATTCCTTGCTATGGCCCAGGGCGCGGATGAATTCCCGCATGGAGATGTCCATCTGCCGGACCTGGGTGGCCTCCACCGGGCACACCACTTGGGAGTAGGCCTTGGCGATGTCCCGTTCAAAGATCTGGCGGTAGGCCGCTCGCACCACTTCGGCCTTTTGGCTGCCGGTCATGCCGGGCTTCATGTTGAAGCGCTGGGCACTCTCTGCCGCGAGGGCATAGGTGGCGGGTAATTGCAAGCCCTGGTTCTCTGGGCTGCCAAGCCGCTGGCGGGTGGAGGGGGTGGGAACCTCCAGTTCCTGAATCAGGACGTTGAAGTACTGGATCACCAGCTGGCGAGCAGCTGGGTTGTCTTTCAGGAGGCCGGCTGCGGCAGCTCGCATTTCCTGCAGGGCCACGTTGGTGGCAGCCAGGGAGCAGGCTTTCTCAAGCACATCCCGCAGGCCGCGGGTGTTCACCGTCAGGATGCTGGGGTCACCTGCCACCAGGGCATAGCCCACGTAGCGCAGGAACCAGGCGAGGTCGCGGATGGATTTTTTCATCCGATCGGTGCCGTAGCGGCCAACCCCAATCGGGCTAAAGCCCGTGGGAAGCACGACGCGCACATCGGCATCGCCGCCGGCGCCATCGAGCAACCGGGTGAAGATGTTGCCACCGGTGCTGCCGGTGCCCTGGGCAAAGGTTTGAACCGATTGCTGGAAGGCGACCTGGTCAGCGGCAAGGGCTTCGCCGCCGCCTGGGGCCTTAGGGGCACTGCCAATGGGCCCATCCAAATAGGAAAGGGGTGTCCCACCGGCAAAGATGCGGTTGGCCGCCTTTGCAACGATGAATTCGGCGTTGTCAGAAAGACGACGGGCAGCTTGAACGCGCAGCTGTCCGCTTTGGAAGAAGGTGATCAGGCCTTGGAGTTCTCCCCCATCGGGGAAACGATCCTGTTGCTCCGCCTGACGGACGCTGGAGAGCGGCAGGGTGTCGTAGCGCTGGGGAGCAACCCTGGTGCTGCCGCTGCTGGCGGTCACGGTCATTGACGAGAGCGAACCGGGCTGGGCCACGTTACGGCCGCAGGTCTGGGCCTTCGGGGTGGCATGAACAAATGTTTGCAGCTCGATGGGTTCGGGTGCCGCTCCAGGGGGGAGCCCATGAAATGCTCCCCAAACGCCCCATGCCCGTTCGAGATCCCGTGACCGCCAACACCGATGCCGCCACCCCTGTGGTGAGTGCCTTTTACGACCGCTTTCCCTACCCCGGCGATCCCCTTCAGGACGGCGCACCGCCTGGATACAACTGGCGTTGGTGTGTCGATAGTGCCCGCGCCTTTGTGGCCGGCGCCCTCCCTCCCCGGCCGGCGCAAGGTCCCAGGCCCTGGCGAATCCTGGATGCGGGCTGCGGCACGGGGGTCAGCACCGATTACCTGGCCCATCTCAATCCAGGTGCCGAGATCCTCGCGGTCGATATCAGCGCCGGAACCCTTGATGTGGCTAGGGAGCGGAGCCGTCGCTCGGGGGCCGCTGGCCAGGCCAGGTGTCTGCGCTTTGAGCAACGCAGCCTGCTCGATCTGGGCGGCGAAGCCCCCTTTGATTACATCAATTCCGTGGGCGTGCTCCACCACCTCCGGGAGCCTGAGGCAGGCCTGAAGGCCTTGGCGGCCCT
>CANHGA010000100.1 GCA_947460085.1 Synechococcaceae cyanobacterium | reverse complement strand
TCGGCCTTGGGCATGGCTGAAAGGTGCTGCGGAACAGCTGAGAAAACAGGACGATGAGCGAAGAACCGGAAAAACCCGAATTAGCGCTTGGAGAACTGGGGTGCTTTACGGGCTTTCTTCAGGCCGTACTTACGACGCTCCTTGGCGCGGGGGTCGCGGCTGAGGTGGCCTTCGGTTTTGAGCGGCTTGCGGTTGTCGGGGGACAGATCGCACAGGGCCCGGGCAGCGCCTTGCTTGATGGCGTCAGCTTGGCCGGTGAGGCCACCACCACGCACGTTGACCAGCAGGTCGTACTCGCCAGCCAAACCCAGGGTCTGGAGAGGAGCCTTGACGGCCGCCAGGTAAACAGGGTTGTAGTTGAGATAATTATCGCCAGGGCGACCGTTGATCGTCACGGTGCCGCTACCGGGCACAACGCGGACGCGAGCAACTGCGGTCTTGCGACGACCAGTGCCCCAGTAAACGACTTTGTTGGAAGTGCTCATTTGACGGCAGTGGCGGGATCGAGGGCGAGAACCTGGGGCTGCTGGGCGCCGTGGGGATGCTCAGCGCCTTTGTAGACCTTCAACTTGCGGAACAGTTGGCGGCCGAGGGCGTTGTGGGGAAGCATGCCTTTGATGGCCTTTTCCACAATGCGCTCAGGCAAGCGGGCCTGCAGGTGCTCGAAGGTTTCGGTCTTCATGCCGCCGGGGCGACCGGAGTGACGGCGGTACACCTTTTGGGTGTCCTTGTTGCCGCTCACCCGCACCTTGTCGGCGTTAATGATGACAACGAAATCACCGGTGTCGAGGTGGGGGGTGTAGCAGGGCTTGTTTTTGCCACGCAGCACCTGGGCCACTTCGCTCGCCAGGCGACCGAGGGTTTGATTCTCAGCGTCCACCAGATACCACTGGCGGTCGAGGGAATCGATAGAGGGCGGGAGGGTCTTGTTCATGTCGCCTGATCAGGCACCGGCAGGCCGGATGGGAGAGGCCCATCGCAGCGGATGGGGCAGTACTAGCGACCTTAATGGTTGGCCTGTCGCCTTCCTGCGGGCAGGAGGCGGAGGCGACCAGAAGGGTCGTCAGGTCAGTCTGGAACTCGTGATGCCAGTGGCGGCCAGCCCTCTGGGGACTTGCACGACGTCGGCGGATCGGCGAAATCCAGTTGATACCGCGGTTGGCAATCATACCAGGCGGCTTCAGGGAATACCGGCTGGGGGTAGCCCACCCGCAGCAGGCAAAGCCCCTGGGGGGGGGCGGCTTCTTTGACGTCTTGGCGCCGTTGTTGCTGCCAGCGCTCGCGGAACGCATCCAGGCCCAGCCTGCCTTCGCCCACGCTCACCAATTGGCCCATCAGCAGCCGCACCATGCCGTAGAGAAAGCCGCTGGCCTGGATCTCCGTGGTGATCAGGTCGCCCTGGCGCACCAGGCTCACCTCCTGAACCGTTGTGCGGGCATGGGAGCGCCGACTGCCGGCCTTTTGGAAGGCCGAGAAGTCGTGCTCGCCCACCAGCTCGCCCAGGGCCGTGGCCATGGTTTGGTCATCGAGCAGGCAGTTGTAGCGGTGCCAGCTCCAGGGGGCCAGGAAGAGATTGGGGGTGCGGGAGTTGTACAGGGTGTAGCGGTAGCGCCGGTAGCTGGCGCCATAGCAGGCGTGCCAGTCGGGGGCGACCGCAACCGCCGCCCGCACCCGAATGGTGCTCGGCAGCCGTCCATTGAGGGCCTTCGCCCAGCGCTGGGGCGGAATCGGACCTGCGGCGTCGAAGTGCACCACCTGGGCTGCCGCATGGACGCCCGTGTCCGTCCGGCCCGCGGCAACGGTGTGCACCGGCCTGTGGGGATCAAGCTCGGCGATGGCCTGGTCGAGGCGTTCTTGGACGCTGGGGGCGTTGTCCTGCCGCTGCCAACCGCAAAACGCCGACCCGTCGTATTGGAGGCACAGGGCAATCCGTTGCACCGCTGGGGCTGGGCCGGGCTGGCTATCGGGTGAATTGCACATAAAAAAGCCGTGGTGAACCGAAGTTCACCGCGGCAAGGGAGATAAGGCTGGGGAGGGGATCAGACCAGCTCGATGATGGCCATTTCGGCATTGTCACCACGGCGGGGCACGGTGCGGATGATGCGGGTGTAACCGCCATTGCGCTCGCCGTAGCGCTCCTGGGCCCGGTCAAACAAGGCGTGAACCAATTGTTTGTCATAGATGTAGCCGATGGCGCGGCGGCGGGCCGAGAGGCTGCCGTCCTTGGCCAGGGTGATCATGCGCTCGGCTTCATCCCGCAGGGCTTTGGCGCGGGCTTTGGTCGTGGTCACCCGACCCTCGCGGATCAGCTGGGTGGTCAGACCACGCAGCATGGCCTTGCGTTGGTCGGCGGGGCGTCCCAGTTGGGGGACTCGGCACTGGTGTCTCATGGTCTTGTGTCTTTAGGGGGACGGGGCCGCCGATCAGGCGCTGGTGCGGCTTTGGGGCAGGGTGATACCGATGCGCTCCAGCGCTTCGATCACTTCGTCGGCTGATTTGGAGCCGAAGTTTTTGATCTCAAGGAGATCTTCATAGCTGAAGCCCATCAGGTCGGAAACCGAGTTGACCTGGGCACGCTTCAGGCAGTTGTAGGCCCGCACGGAGAGGTTGAGCTCCTCGAGGGGGATTTGGGCCTCGGCGGAGGGCTCGGGCTCCATGCCTGGCTCCTCAACCATGGTGAGGCTGGCCAGGGGCTGGAACAGGGCAATCAGCTGGTTGGCGGATTGGGCCATGGCGTCGTCGGGGGTGACGCTGCCATTGGTTTCGATTTCCAGGCGCAGGCGCTCCCGGGCGGAACCGCCCTCTCCAACGGCGGTTTCATCCACCGTGTAGTTGACGCGCTTGACCGGCTTAAACACCGCATCGATCTGGAGCAGATCAATGGCACTGGTGTCTTCACTGTGGCGATTGACGGGGCGGTAGCCGACGCCGCGCTCCACGTGCACTTCCATCTCCAGGCTGTGGCCTTCGGCCACGGTGGCAATCAGCCGATCACCATCGATCACCTGCACCTGGGAGGAGAACTGCAGGTCAGCAGCGGTGACGGTCGCGGGACCATTCACCACGAGACGGCCAATTTCCAGGTCGCGGTTGCGGCTGGTGACTGAAATTTGCTTGCAGTTGAGCAGGATGTCGAGAACGTCCTCCCGCACGCCAGGAACGGTGGCGTACTCGTGGTTGACCCCCGAGATGCGGACGGCAGTGATGGCGCTGCCTTCCAGGCTGCCAATCAGGACACGACGCAGGGCATTGCCAAGGGTGGTGGCTTGGCCGCGATCGAGGGGGCCGATCAGGAAGACGCCGGTTTGGGAGCGATCTTCGGCGACCTGGTGTTCGATCCGATCAATTTGATAGTGCAGCACGGTCTGAAGGGTCGAGAGAGAAGGAGCAGATGGAACCGACGAATCAGACGCGACGGCGCTTCGAGCGGCGGCAGCCGTTATGGGGCAGGGGGGTCACGTCCCGGATGAGGGTGATCTCCAGGCCAGCAACCTGCAGGGCGCGGATGGCCGTTTCACGGCCCGAACCAGGACCACGAACCAGGACTTCGATCTGGCGCATGCCTTGCTCGATGGCCCGGCGGCCAGCGGCTTCGGCGGCGGTTTGGGCTGCGAAGGGAGTTCCCTTGCGGGCACCCTTGAAACCACTGGCTCCGGCGGAGCTCCAGGAAATCACTTCACCGGCCGTATCGGTGATCGACACGATGGTGTTGTTGAACGTGCTTTGGATGTGCGCCACACCGTTGGGCACGTTGCGCTTCGTTTTCTTGGCGCCGGACTTTTTGGCTGGCTTGGCCATGGTTTGGGGGCCTGCTGCTGCAGGAGGTGATCAGGGAACGGGAGGGACTCGCTCTGGTGACGCCGGTTTCCAAATCGAGCCCGAGGGGGTATTGATTGGTGGTTGGCGGCAGGGCGAGGGTGGGGAAAGGACGTAGGCGGGTTGCGCTTACTTCTTCTTACCGGCCACGGTTTTGCGGGCACCACGGCGGGTGCGGGCATTGGTGCGGGTGCGTTGACCGCGCACGGGCAGGCCCATGCGATGGCGGCGACCACGTACGCAGCCGATGTCCTGAAGGCGCTTCATGGCCATGCCTTCTTGGCGACGGAGGTCGCCTTCGAGGGTGAAGCTGTCAGCGGCACCGCGAAGCTTTTGGATATCAGCATCGCTGAGATCCTTCACCCGGATGTCGGGGCTGACTCCGGTCTTGGCCAGAATTTTCTGGGCACGGGTCAAGCCGATGCCATACACATAGGTGAGAGCGATCTCGACCCGCTTATCGCGAGGGATATCGACGCCGGCAATCCGAGCCACGTGGGGAAACGATTCAAAGTGAACAATTGGAACTTGAAGCCTGTCCCCAGGGTGGGGGCGGGCGGCAGCTGCTCCCAGGCGGAGCGGCTAGGGCTGATCAGCCCTGGCGCTGCTTGTGCTTGGGGTTGGTGCAGATCACCATGACCCGGCCGTGGCGACGAATCACCCGGCACTTGTCGCACATTTTCTTAACCGAGGCACGCACCTTCATGGGCGTTGTGCTCTCCGAATTTTCAAACGAGCAACCTACCACATTGGTCAACCACCTTTGGAGCGGTGTTCAATCGAGCAGGCCGCCGATGCGCTCGGCGATCTCCTCAACGGTGCCAGCTGCTTCCACGGATTGCAGCAGGCCTTTGTCGCGGTAAAAGCTGATCAGGGGGGCGGTTTGTTCGCGGTAGACCTCGAGCCTGTGGCGAATCACGGCCTCGTTGTCGTCGGCCCGGCCCCGGCCCAGTAAGCGCTGAATCAGCAGGGCATCGTCGAGCTCCATCAGCACCACCAACTCGATTTGTTGGCCGAGTTCATCGAGCAGCTGGCCCAGGGCTTCGGCCTGGGCAGGGTTGCGAGGGAAGCCATCCAGCAGCCAGCCACCGCCGCCACTGGCGGCCTGCTGGGCCAGGCGACTGCGCACAATCGCGAGCACCAGGGCATCGCTCACCAATTCGCCCCGGGCCATCACGGCCTCGGCCTCCTTGCCCAGCTCGCTCCCGGCTTGAACCTCGGCCCGGAGCAAATCACCGGTGGAGAGGTGCAGCAAGCCTTTGGAGGAGGCGAGTTGCTGGGCTTGGGTGCCCTTTCCAGCCCCGGGGGGGCCGAGGAATAGGAGGCGTTGCTTCATGGCAGAAAAATAAGGGACAGGACGGCAACGAAGGGGGCCAGAGATGGGCGTGCGCCTATTGGCGCACCATGCCTTCGTAGCGCTGGGAGATCACGTAGGTCTGCACTTGTTTGGCGGTGTCGATCGCCACACCCACCAGGATCAGCAAGGAGGTGGCCCCGAGGCCCTGGAAGGTGCTCACCTGGGTGGCACCCTCCACGGCCGACGGGATAATCGCCACAGCCCCAAGGAACACGCCGCCCAGCAGGGTGAGACGGTTTTGAACGCCCCCCAGATAGGTGGCGGTTGCTGAACCCGGCCTAACGCCAGGAATGGCGACGCCGCTGCGCTTGAGGTTGGTGGCGATGTCCAGGGGGTTGACGGTGAGCGAGGCGTAGAAAAAGCCGAAGCCACAGATCAGGGAAAAGAACACCAGGGCATAGAGCCAGGGGGTGCTGCTGTTTGGGTTGAGATAGCCCGCCAATTGGATCAGCAGGGGGTTGCGGGTGATGTTGGCAATCGTGAGGGGCAGAAACACCACGGCGGAGGCAAAGATGATCGGCATCACACCGCCCGCATTCAGTTTCAGGGGCAGGTAGCTCTGGCGTGCGGCCAAGAGGTTGGCTCCGCCGACCTGGCGCTTGGCGCTCACGATCGGAATCCGCCGGTTGCCCTCCTGCACAAAGATGATGCCCACGATGGTCAGCAGGAAAACCACCACCAGCACCACGATGCCGCCCACGGTGCTGCGGTCGCCGCTTTGGGCCAATTCGATCGTGGAGCCCAGGGCCTTGGGCAAGGTGGCCACGATGTTCACGAAGATCACCAGGGAGGCGCCCTGGCCGATGCCCCGTTCCGTAATCACCTCGGAGATCCACATCACCACCATTGAGCCGGTGACCAGGGCCAGGGCCGTTTGAATCACGAAGACGGTTTCCGACAGGCCCTCGGTGGCGTATTGCCTGAGGATCAAGGCGAAGACAATGCTCTGAAAGATTCCCCAGACCAGGGCCACATACCTGGTGATCTGAGCAATCTTGCGCCTTCCGGCCTCACCCTCATTTTTTTGGAGATCCTCCAGTTGGGGGAGGGCTGCGGTGAGCAGCTGGATGATGATCGAGGCGTTGATGAAGGGCAGGATCCCCAGGGCAAACACGCCCAGGGTGGACAGCCCCCCGCCGGTAAAGATGTCCAGAAAGCCGATGAGCTGCCCTCCCTTGGAGAGGAAGTCGGCAAAGGCCACCCGGTCGATGCCCGGCATGGGGATGTAGATCCCTAGCCGCACGACCAGGAGCAGGGCCAGGGTGGTGAGAACCCGGTCGCGCAGGCCTTTCGACTGAATCAGCTGGCTGAGGATTTCCCCGGCACTGGGGTTACGACCCCGGCTAAGCAACATGGTGGGTTGGGCGGGAGGGCGTGGAAGGCACGCAAAAAAGCCGTCTGCTGAACCTAAGGGAATTGCCCCAGGTCAAGTCAGACGGCTCAGACCTTAGGCGCCAGGGGCCCCAGGTGGTTGCAGACAGGTTTTCAGATGATTTCGCAGCTGCCGCCAGCGGCCTCGATCTTGGTGCGAGCGCTGGCGGTAAAAGCGGAGGCCTGAATGGTGAGCTTCACCGTCAGTTCACCATTGCCGAGCACCTTCAAGGGGTGTTTCGGGCTGGTGACGATGCCATCTTTGACCAGTGAATCCAGATTCACGGTGCTGCCGGCCTTGAGGTCGGCGAGCTTGGCCACGTTGATGATGGTGAATTCCTTGTGGTTCACCAGCTCAAAGTGCTTGAGCTTGGGGATGCGCCTGTAGAGGGGCATTTGGCCACCCTCAAAGCCAGGACGGGTGGGACTACCCGAACGGGACTTTTGGCCACGCATGCCGAAACCGCAGCTTGCGCCTTGACCAGCGGCAATGCCACGGCCCTTACGCAGTTTGCGGCGCCGGGCGCCGGGGTTGGACTTGAGGGTTTGGAGATTGAGCGTCGTCATGGGGAACCTCAGGAGTAAATCTGCTCGAGGGAGATGCCCCGCTCCTTGGCGGTCTCCTTGTGGGTGCGAAGACCAGCCAGGGCGACCATCGCAGCGCGGGCGTTGTTCAAGGGTGTTTTAGACCCCAGGCGCTTGGCCAGCACGTTTTTGATCCCGGCCAGCTCGAGCACCGTGCGGATCGAACCACCCGCGATCACCCCCGTACCGGGGGCGGCGGGACGGATCAGC
>CANHGA010000099.1 GCA_947460085.1 Synechococcaceae cyanobacterium | reverse complement strand
CCCCAAAACCCCAAAACCCCTTTCGTTAGAATATAAAAATAATTATATAAATATTATTTTTTAGAAAAATGAAATTCGTGCTGCACCCCGGCGGACGGGTCCGCCTCCGCCACGCCCCCTCACCCACCCGCAAGCTGGCCTGGACCTGGGAGCAAGCCCAGGTCCTTGGCGCCCATGGCGACCAGCTCTGGGTGGGGATCAACACAGCCCTACCCAACGGATTGGTGCGCGCCACGATCGAGGCCGGCTGCCTGGAGCCCTGGCTTGGGCCGATTGGCGCCATCAAGCCTGAGGTGCCCTACGGGGAAGGCCGCCGCAGCCGCATCGACTTGCTGCTCACCCCCGGGGAAGGTGCCAGCGACCCCAGGCCCATTTATCTGGAAGTCAAAAACACCACCTGGACCCAGGGGGACCTCGCCCTCTTTCCCGACACCGTGACCGAGCGGGGCCAAAAGCATCTGGTGGAGCTCAAGGCCCTCCTCCCCGAGGCCCGGGCCGTGCTTGTGCCTTGCTTGAGCCGGGCCGATGTCACCCGCTTTGCCCCAGGGGATTCGGCCGATCCTCGCTACGGAGATCTCTTCCGCGAGGCTCTTGAAGCCGGCGTGGAAGTGCTGCCCTGCACCTATGCCTTTTCCGAGACGAGCGTGTCCTGGCTCGGGCTAGCCCAGGTTGAAGCCAGGGGGCCCGCCTAGGGAGAGCAACCGGCGGCATGGGGCGCCCATAGAGTTTGCGCACCCCCAGTAGCGGCCTTTGTGGATACCCGCGCCTTTAAACGCTCCCTGCACCATTCGGAGCGCTACAACCGCCGCGGCTTTGGCCTCGGTGAAGAAGTAGCCGGGAGCCTCGAGCAGGCCTACCAAAGCGACCTGATCGCCAAGCTGCGCGAAAGCGGCTACGAATTGCGCCGCGGTCGGCTCACGATTCGCCTCGCCGAGGCCTTTGGTTTTTGTTGGGGCGTGGAACGGGCTGTGGCCATGGCCTACGAAACCCGCCGGCACTACCCCACCGAGCGCATCTGGATCACCAACGAAATCATTCACAATCCCTCGGTGAATGACCACCTCCGCGAGATGGACGTGCAGTTCATCCAGGTTGAGGGCGGCGTGAAGGACTTCTCCGACGTGGCCAGCGGCGACGTAGTGATCCTGCCTGCTTTTGGCGCCACGGTGCAGGAAATGCAGCTGCTCAATGAACGCGGTTGTCACATCGTCGACACCACCTGCCCCTGGGTATCGAAGGTGTGGAACACCGTGGAGAAACACAAAAAGCACGCCTTCACCTCAATCATTCACGGCAAGGTGAAGCACGAGGAAACCCTGGCCACCTCATCCTTTGCCGGCACCTATCTGGTGGTGCTCGACATGGCCGAAGCCCAGATGGTGTGCGACTACATCCTGGAGGGAGGCGATCGGCACGCCTTCATGGCCCGGTTTGCCAAGGCCTGCTCCCCTGGCTTTGATCCGGATCGCGATCTGGCCCGCGTGGGCGTCGCCAACCAGACCACGATGCTCAAAAGCGAGACCGAAGAGATCGGCCGCCTGTTTGAACGCACGATGTTGAAGCGCTATGGCCCAGCTGAGCTGAGCGAGCATTTCCTGGCCTTCAACACCATCTGCGACGCCACCCAGGAACGCCAGGACGCCATGTTTGCCCTGGTCGATGAGCCCCTGGATTTGATGGTGGTCATCGGCGGCTACAACTCCTCCAACACCACCCACCTGCAGGAAATCGCCGTCAGCCGCGGCATCCGCTCCTTTCACATCGACACTCCAGAACGGATTGGTCCTGGCAACCAAATCGAGCACATGCCCCTGGGCAGTGCCCTGGAAACCGAGCGTCCGTTTTTACCTGAGGGGCCGATCCGTGTGGGCATCACCTCCGGCGCCTCCACCCCCGACCGCGTCGTGGAGGACATCATTGAGCGCATGGTTGCCCTGACGGAGGCCTAAGGCCCAACCCGGGGGCTTTACATTGTTTAAAGGTTCCAGCCCCCTCGCCTCCAAGCCCGAGCGCTCCTTCGGGATTGTTCCCCTTGTTTCGCCATTCTTGATGCCGTTGCCTTCCTTGCTGTCGTCGTCACGAACGCCAGCAACAGCGATGGCAGTCCAATCCCCGGCAGAGTCCTCGCCCATGCAGAGCCTGCGCCACATCGATGATCCACGGGTGCGCTGTTACACCAGCAACTTTTCCGATCTGATGGAAATGCGGGCGCCAGCTCCTGTGGTGCAGGCCTACCTGGATAGCCATGGGGGATGGTTCCAGCGCTGTGCTGCTCCGATGCAAGTGAGCCCCATCGGCACGAATGGCTATCTGCTCACGCTCGGGCGTTTTGGCAACTTTGGCTTCGATGTGGAGCCCACCATTGGCCTCGAGCTGCTCCCCCAAAGCCAGGGGGTGTATCGCATCATCACGGTGCCCATGCCAGCTGGCGATACCAGCCTCGAGGGCCTCTACGACGTGGAGTTCAACGCCTCCCTCCAGCTCCAGGAACCCAGCACAACCCCTGGAGACGCCCAGGCGTTCACCCTCGTCCGGTGGGAATTGGATTTGAGTGTTTGGATCCAACTGCCTGGGGTGATCACCTTGCTCCCAGACAGCCTGGTTCAAAGCAGCGGCGACCACCTGCTCAAACAAATTGTGCGGCAGATTTCCCGGAAACTCACCTGGAAGGTTCAAGAGGACTTCCACGCCAGCCATGGCCTGGAATGCCCCCCCAGGCAGCGGGCCCAGTTTTAGGCCGGGCGGTTTTCCCAGATCTTGGCCACGATCTGCATGCCACTGACGGCCTGCCAGAGGAACAGGGTCATCAGGCCCATATTCAGGCCCACATGGGCTTTGCGGGCAATCAGGTTGCCCTGTTGCATCAAGGGGGTGAGTGATGCAGCGATCGCAATCATGCAGGTCATGGCGATCCCCACAAGCAGGTGGGGCCCCACAAACAACTTGCCGTTGTTGAGGTAGGTGACGGCCATGCCCCCAAAGGTGCCAATCACCATGATCGCCAGCAAAACGCTGCCGATCTGGAAGTGGCGCTTGGCGAATTGCCCCTTGATCAATTGCTTGCGGGCCTCGGGATCCGCCGTGCGGGTGCGCTTGGCCTTGATGCCCAAGAACATGCCGTAGCCGGCGAGAGCTAAAAGGCTCCACATCAACAACGGATGCAGAAAGTTCAGGTTGTAGGCAAGCGCTTCAGGCATGGCAGCAAAGAATGGGCCTAGGGAGCAGCCGGGGCTGAGAGAGCGAAACTACAACTGGCCTGACCTTGGCGGCGAGCTCAGGGGAGAAAATTCAGTGCAGGAAGTGGCGGCGGCCCGTCACCACCATGGCAAGCCCCAGCTCATTGCAAGCGGCGATTGAATCGGCGTCGCGCACACTGCCCCCAGGCTGAATGGTCGCGGTGATGCCGTAGCGAGCCGCCAGGCGCACGGTGTCATCGAAGGGGAAAAACCCATCGCTGGCCAACACCGCACCCTGGGCCTGGTCCCCAGCAGCCTCAAGGGCCAACTTGGCTGAGCCAACCCGGTTCATCTGGCCCGCTCCAACGCCAAGGCTTTGGCCCCCCTTGGCCACCGTGATGGCATTGGAGCGCACGTGGCGCGCCAACTTCCAGGCAAAGCGCAGATCCTCCATCTCTTGGCTGGTGGGCTGGCGATCACTCACCACCTGCCAGCTGGATTCCTCAACGGCCCCATCGTCCAACTCCTGCACCAACACCCCACCGAGCACACTGCGCAGCTGCTGATGGCCAGCCCGGCCAATGGCCTCGGGGCTGAGCTCCAGGAGCCTCAGGTTGGCCTTGGTCGCGAGATGCTGTTTGGCCTCAGCATCAAAGTCTGGCGCAACCACGCATTCCAAAAACAAGCTGGTGAGCTGTTCTGCCGCCGCCTGGTCTACAGGGGTGTTGAGGGCCACGATGCCGCCAAAGGCCGAAACGCGATCGGCATCGAGCGCCCGCTGGAGGGCGTCAGCCGTCGCCGAGCCCGTAGCCACGCCACAGGGATTGGTGTGCTTGACCACCACGGCGGCAGCTTGGGCGCCGGGGCCGTAGCCAAACTCCCGCACCGTGGCGAGGGCCGCCTCGAGGTCAATCAGGTTGTTGTAGCTGAGTTCTTTGCCCTGGAGCTGGTCGGCCGCCCCCCAGCCTGCTGCGGGGTGGCTATGCCAAGTGGCCTCTTGATGGGGATTCTCGCCGTAGCGCAGGGATTGCTTGGCCGGCACTTCCAATTGCAGGGGAGCCCCCGGCGCGGAGCCATCGGCCAATCGAGCCGCCAACCAGGTGCTGATGGCGGCGTCGTAGCTCGCCGTGTGTTGAAAAGCCCCCAGGGCGAGCTGACGGCGCAGGGCAGACGTCACAGCCCCAGACGCCAGGGCCGCCAAGAACGGCTCGTATTGCGTAGGGCTGGTCAGCACGGCCACATCGGCATGGTTTTTGGCTGCCGCTCGCACCATGGCCGGACCGCCAATGTCGATGTTTTCGATGGCGGTCTCAAAGGCCACCGCCGGATCGGCCACCGTTTCCCGAAAGGGATAGAGGTTCACCACCACCACATCGATCGGATCAATGGCTTGGGCCGCCAGATCGGCTTGATGGGAGCCATCGGAGCGCTTCGCCAGGATGCCGCCGTGGATGCGTGGATGCAGGGTTTTAACCCTCCCGCCCAGAATCTCCGGTGCACCGGTGTAGTCGGCCACCTTGGTCACCGCCAGACCAGCCGCCTGCAGGGCCGCTGCGGTTCCGCCACTGGAAATCAACCGATAGCCAGCAGCCAGCAGCCCCTCGGCCAAGGGAACCAACCCATCTTTGTTGGACACACTGAGAAGGGCCGTGGGCGCCATGGCTGCAGCTTGGTTGGATGGAAGGCCAACCTAAGCAGCAGCAGTGTCCCGGTCCAATCCCATGACCACATCCCCAGGCTCCAATCCGGCCCTATCCAGCGAGCTCCGCAGCGGTCCAGCGGGAGCGCGGCGGCGCCTGGTGTTGCTACACGGCTGGGGCGCCGATGCCCATGACCTGCTCGAGCTGGGGCCGCTGCTGGTTGGACCCGAGGTGGAAGTGGTGGCGCTGCAAGCACCCTGGCCCCACCCCGCCGGCATGGGGCGCCAGTGGTACGACCTGCAGCAACCGAACTGGCCCGAACTCCCTGGCGCCCGAGCGGCCCTGAGCCAGCGGCTGCTAGGGCTCTCCAGGGAATTACCGCTGGAGGACACCATCCTTTTGGGCTTCTCCCAAGGGGCTGCGATGGTGCTCGATGTGGGCACCCTTGCCGAGGGATTGAATGGCCGCTCTTGCGCCGCCCTGATTGGCTGCAGCGGCTACCCCCATCCGGGCTGGGATCCCCAAACCCCCCACAAAACAAAAGTCCTGCTCACCCATGGCGAGCAGGACCCTGTCGTTCCCTTTGCAGCCAGCCAAGCCCTGCAGGAGCAACTGCGGGCGGCTGGCCATGGGGTGGAGCTGCTGGGATTTAGGGGCGGCCACACCATTGATGAGGGGCTATTCCCAGCCATGAAGCGCTTTATCGCCAGCCAATGGCCGACTCAATCAAGCGTTCAACCCCTGAGCGCGCCTTAGCCGCCTCAAACGAAGGCGTATTCGTACTCCTCCATTTCCTCCCAATCGTCAGCAGCCAAGGCTTCGATCCCCTCGAAGAGGACCTCTTCGCCAATGCTGTCCACAATCACGCGCAGGGAAGGGAACAGGAAATGGTTCTCTTCGGCGTACTGGGCACTGAAGAGGCCCTTTTCGCCCCAGAAGAAGCGATCGGTGGTGTGCTCGTTGCGGCGCACATTCAGGATTGCCGGCGGCACCAAAGCCTGCTCAGCAATGAACCGGCGGGCAGCCGTCACAGGCTTGTGGTCGCCGGTTTCGAGATTGAACGTGGACACATGGGCCAAAACCCTTTGACCGGCGAGACGGCGGCGGCTGATGCGCTTGCGCTTCTTAGACATGGAACAGCTCCCAAAGGGAGAGACGAAAGGGGAAGGAAAGGAATCAGGAGGGAGATAGCCGTGGGCCCGGCGCAAAGCGCACGCAAAGACCGTGACTCAGCCAGCCAGAGAGGCGCCAAGCGGCCCAGAGGGCGCAAAACAACAACTCAAGCGACGTCCAACCATCTGTCGTCGTTGAGCATGGGCAGGTCCGAGGTCAGTGAAGCTGCTTATCCGCCCATTCGGATTAGCAGAACAGCAAGAGGAGTGGTCAACAAGGGAGTGAACTGTCTCTGCTGTAGCCTCGAGGCACAAATCGTGCCAAGGGGCCGTCACGACTGTGACCCGCCGCCCGCTCGCGGACCGCGAAGTATTGGTCGATACCGAACACTTTAAGACTTTTTTTGGAATTTCCCCGAAAATCCGAAAAAGAATTTTTCAGCTCCGCCACTGAGCGCGCCAGATGCAAGTCTCCACGCGCTTTTTGAACCTGCTCCACTTCCAGCTCGCCCAGTTCGTTGACAGCAACGAACTCCGATCGGTGGTGGTCTACGTGACCCAACCGGGGGAAGAAGGGGCCCCCTCCCTGGTACCCATCGGCCAATGGCCCAGCGACGGGCGGGCCCTGCCCACCGTGGAAGTCAGCAGCCCCCTGCGCCAGCCAGCCGCGCAACGGCGGTGGTTACCGCTGCGCCACCAGGAGGTGTTACTCGGAGCCATCCAGGTGGAGAGTGACACCGTGCCCTGGCCAGAGGCCCTCAGCCAAAGACTGCAGGCCGTGGCCCTCTGCCTCACCGAGGCGCTGTGCATCGACCTCGAGCAACAGCGCCTCACCCAGAACCTGCGCCTCCAGGACGAACAGCTGGATGTGTTGGTCCACCAGCTACGCAACCCGCTGGCCGCTTTGCGGACCTTCGGCCAATTGCTGCTGCGCCGACTGGAACAGGACAACCAAAACCGCCCGCTGGTGGAGGGCTTGCTTGCGGAGGAGCGCCAACTGAATCGCTATGTCGACGCCATTGGCCAACTCGGCAGCCAAGACAGCCTGCCAAGCCCTGAAGGGGGAGCCCACCCCCTGCTCCTGCCCCCGGTGTTGAGCGGCCCGGCTGGTCAACCCCTGGCGGCCCTGCTCGAACCGCTGCTGCAACGGGCTGCTGCCACCGCAGCTCTCCAGCACCGGCCCTGGCATCCACCGATCGCCCTGCCCCAGTGGCGCGGCGATAGCGGCGCCGTAGCCGAAATCCTCGCCAACCTGCTCGAAAATGCCTTCCGCTACAGCCCCAAGGGCGCCGCCCTCGGACTTGACTGCAAACCCACTGAGCAGGGCGGCTGGCAACTGACGCTCTGGGATGGGGGAGAGCCGATTGATCCGCGAGAACGGGCGGCAATTTTTGGCAAAGGGGTGCGGGGCTCCAGTGGCACCAGCCTGCCCGGCACAGGCATG
>CANHGA010000098.1 GCA_947460085.1 Synechococcaceae cyanobacterium | reverse complement strand
TGTTCGGCATTGGCGGTGGCGTCGCCGCCTCCAGGGCTGATGCGCAGGCGAACGCCTGGACCGATGGCCAACTCCTCGGCGCGGCTGAGCTGCACCTCCTGGCCGGCCAACAGCGCTTGGCCGCCGAGCGTCACCGGTTGGTCGGCTTGCAGCACCGTTAGGTGGGTGGCCATGGCTTGGCAGCGCGCCTGGGCCTGGGCGAGCCGTTGCTCGCTTTGGCGCAGGGCCCTCACCTGCTCACTGCCAATCGCAGGCAGGCCTGCGAGTTCGGCCTTCCATTGTTCGGCCTCCTGTTGCAGTTGGCTGAAGTGATCCTTGTGGGTCTGGAGCTGCTGGGCTTCCCGATCCAAGTTGTCGAGGGCGAGCAGGTGCTGGGCCAGCTGTTGCCGCTCTTGGTTGCTTTGGGCCTGGGCTTGGAGTGACTCCAGGGATCGGCGCTGGTGGACCAGGGCTTGGTCTTGGTGCTCCAGGTCCTGCTGGCTGGTTTGCAACTGGCGTTGCTGATCGCTTTGGCTGCGGCGCTGGCTGGTGAGTTTGAGCTCGAGGTTCTGCAGGCTTTGCTGGGCTTGGCGGAGCGCTTCCCACTGTTGGCGGAGGGGCTTGGCCTCAGCCCGCCGCAGCTGGAGGGTGGCTTCCCGTTGGCGTTGGGCCGCTAGCGCCGGACGCTCTTGCTCGTCAATCTCCCTGAGGCGAAGCCCAATGGCGCGCAGCTCCTCCATGGCCGTTTCCAGGGTCGCTTGGCGCTCCAGGGCTTGCTCCAGCTGGCCCTGGGCTTCCTTGACCCGCTCCTGGGCCTGGGCCAAGGGGCTGCCGGCCTTCACCTTGCCGGTGGCGGTGAACAGGCCATCGAGGTGCTGGCGAATCCGGTCGTCAACGAGGCGATCGAGGGGGGATTCCAAGGTGGCCGTTGGTCCCTGCTGTTGGAGTTGCTGCACCAACCGCTCCAGGTCGTAGGCCGCGCCAGGCCCGCTGAGCAGGTTGCTGCCTGCCTCCCCCTGGCGCACCCACAGATGGGCCCAGCGCTGGGGGAGTTGGCCAATGCGGCGCCCTTCGATGGCCCCATCCACCCCGAGCAGGGCCGCTAGTCGCTCTTCGGCGGCGGCACCGCTGAGGGCAACGCCGCTGGTGTTGCTGAGTTGGCAGGTGCCACTGGCCCCGGAAAAGCGTTTGCGTAGCTGCCAGGTGCTGCCGCCTGCCTCAAAGCCAATCTCCACCTCCGGGAGTCCGCTGTGGAGCCTGGAGCGCAGCTCCTCTACCCCCCGGCCGGTGGCCGTGGCCTTGAGGAAGAGGCCCTTGTGCAGGGCTTCCACCAGGGTGCTTTTGCCGGCCTCATTCGGCCCGCCAATCAGGGTGAAGCGGGGGTGGAAGGAGAGCTGGAGGTGTTTGTGTTGGCGCACCTGGCGCAACACCGCATGGCGTAGACGCATGGCTAAGGGGCTGCCGCCGCATCGGCCATCTGCACGGCCCGGTAGAGCTCGCTGAGGGCCAACCGGGCTGTGGCTGGATCAGGGGAGGCGTTTTGCAGCATGGCGGCCAAATGGCAGGCCACCTGGGCAATGAGGGGGTCGCCGGGCCGCTGGGTGAGTTGGGCCAATTCCTCCTGACCCGGGGCGGCATCGCAGCCTCCCCGCAGCTTGAGCCGCAACAGCTGGGCCTCCAGCCGTTCCAGGAGTGCTTCGTAGGACCGGTGGCCCGCCAGGCTCAAACTGCCCGAAACCTCCAGCAGCAGCAGGTCGGCACCGATGCGGCCCGCCAGCAGCCCCTCCAGTTGCTCCTCCAGTCGATCGAGATCGCGGTCGGTCTGGAAGCTGAAGCCCAGCGGATGCCAGCCCAGGCCGCCGGTGGCTAGGGGCTGGAGCTGGGGGGGCTCACCGCGGCGCAGCTCCACCTGCAGCACCTGGCCGGCCTGGTAGTCGGGCGACCTGGGGAAGCGGTCGGGCTCCAGGGTGCCGCTGTACCAAGCCTTGGCCGACACCTGCTTGAGCCCATGCCAATCGCCCAGGGCGATGTAGTCGACGGCGTCGAGCCAGGCGCCATCGAGGCGCAGGCGGTTGTGGGCGCTGGCGGGGGCATCGAGATCCTCGGCGCCAAAACCCTGCACGGAGCCATGGGCGATCACGAGCCGGGGTTTTTCAGCGGGCAACCCATCCCAATCCACCTGGTTGAGCCAGTTGCAGGGATCCACGCTGTCGCTGCGCCGCAGCAGGGGGCAGGGCAGCACCACGAGGGAATCCAGCTCCACAACCTTGCGTTCAAGCAGCACCTGCAGGTTGGGGGCGCGGCGGCCTTGCTCCGCTTGGAAAAAGGAGCTGTGCCACACCGTGCCTGGGGCCCCATGGTCGTGGTTGCCGGGGATCACCAGCACGGAGCAGGGGATGGCGCCAATGGCAGCGCAGACGCTGCTCACATCCGAGCTGCTGGGGGTGGGGGAATCAAACAGATCCCCTGCCACCACCACGAACTGCACCGCCTGCTGGCGGGCGTGGTCGGCCAGCCGACCAATCGCTTCGAGGCGCACCTGGCGCAGCCGGGCCCGCTTATCCGGATCCAGCACCCGGGCATAGGGCTTGCCGATTTGCCAATCGGCGCTGTGCAACAACCGGATGGGCGAGGAGGCAGCCAGAACTGGCTCAGCGGCGAAGGCTCCTGTTTAGCGCCCGCACCAGCAAACTGGACAGTCCCTTCGCCCGCTCCCCCAGGTGCCCAAGTTGGTTGCACGGTTTTTGTTGATGCCCTTGCTGCTGTTGGCCCTGGTGGTGCTGGTCTTTTGGCCCAGGGCTGCCTGGGCGGGCGAACTGTCGGGCGTCGCGTCGAGCGGGGTGTCGGGCGCCCAGTTGTTTCAGAACCACTGCGCCGGGTGCCACGTGAATGGGGGCAACATCCTGCGCCGCAGCAAAACCCTGAAGTTGGCAGCGCTTGAGCGCAACGGGATCACGGGCCCCGGCGCGATCGCCACCATTGCGGCGCAAGGCCGCGGCCAGATGTCGGGCTACGCAGCCGTGCTGGGCGATGGCGGTGCTGAGGCCGTAGCCGCCTATGTGTGGGCCCAGGCCCAGGCGGGTTGGCCGAAGGCCTAGAAGGCCTGGATCCAGGGGTAGACCGCCACGGCGGTCCAGATGCCCTCACGCCAATAGATATCCCCTTTCACCAGGGCTTCTACCGCCGCTTGATCCTCGGCCTCGAAGATGCCAAACACGTGGGTGCTCCCCTCCGTGGGCCCCAGGGTTACCAAGGTGCCCCCATCTTTGAGGGCCTGGAGCCCCGCCAGATGGGCTTCGCGAAAGGGGGTGCGTTTTTCGAGGGCGTTCTCGCAGTAGGTGCCCCAAAGAACGAACTTGGCCATGGACTCCAATCGGCCGATAGGCCTGCACACAAGGTTGAACCTAGGGCCTGAGTTTTGGCGCCCAGGCCTGGTAGAAGGGGGGAAGTTGGCTTTTGGTTATGGGATTGCGTTCGATGCTGCTTGTCTCGATCGCCTTGGTGGCTGGAGCCCCCATGGGGGCCCATGCCGGCGACAACATGATGGATCAAATGGTCCGCAAGTTTTGCCTGGCGGCGGTGAACAAAGAGGTGGCGGATTCCGGTAAGCCGGCCCCGGATGGCATGCAGACCTTTACCTGCGATTGCGTGGTGCAACAGATGAAGCTGAAGCAAAGCATCGATTCGGCCAAGGTGATCTGCAAGGCCAAGACCACCCAGAAATTCGGGATTTGAGCCAAACCCAATGATGGAAACCCCTGGGCCGGTTCCCCAGGCTGCGAGCTCCTTGGATCGGGTGCTGACTCCCGTGATTGCCGAGCTTGGTGGCTGGGTGAGGGCTACCCCTGGAACCCTCTCCCTGGCCCAGGGCATGGTGGGCTGGAGCCCTCCTGATGGGGTGTTGAGCGCCCTGGCGGAGGCGCTCCAAGACCCTGGATCGGGCCTGCATCGCTATGGAGCTGTGCAGGGGGAGCCCCCTTTGCTGGACGCCATCCAGCACGATCTCGGCACGCACCACCATCTCGACCTGGGGGGCTCCAGGTTGTGGGTCACGGCCGGCAGCAACATGGCCTTCTCGGCGATGGCCCAGGTGATCTGTGGGGCCCGAGCCGCCGAACCCGCCGAGGTGATCCTGCCGCTGCCCTACTACTTCAACCACGTGATGGCGATCCAGCTGGCGGGTGGCCTGCCGGTGCCCGTGGATGCGGGTTTGATTCCTGACCTGGAGCGCCTAGAGGCAGCGATCACGCCCCGCACCCGGGCCATCGTCACCGTGTCGCCGAATAACCCCAGTGGGGTGGTGATCCCCCAGGGGGTGCTGGCAGGGATTAACGCCCTTTGTGCGCGCAGGGGCTTGTTTCACATCAGTGATGAGGCCTATGGCGCTTTTGTGTATGGCGATGAGCCCCATTGGAGCCCGGGATAGGCTCCCGGCAGCAGTGCCCACACCATCTCGCTCCATTCCCTATCCAAGGCCTACGGCATGGCGGGCTGGCGGGTTGGTTACATGGCCGCCCCCGAGCAGCTCACGGCGGCCTTGGCCAAGGTGCAGGACACGGTGTTGATTTGTCCGCCGGTGCCGATTCAGCGGGCGGCGGTGGCGGCTTTGCAGGCGGGCCCGGCCTGGGTGACGCCAAGGGTTGCGGCATTGGCCGACCGCCGCCGGCAACTGCTCGCGGCCGTGGCTGAGCACCAGGCCAAGGGCCTGCCGGTGCGATTACTTGCCGAACCGGATGGGGCGTTTTACGCCCTCCTGCAGATCACCGCAGGGCGGGGGCAGCTGGATGCCGACACCTTGATGCGTCGCTTGGTCTTGGAGCACCGGGTGGCGGCGGTGAGTGGGGCCAGCTTTGGACTCCATGGCGATAGCCATGGCTTGGTGTTGCGCTTGAGCTACGGCTTGCTGGATGGGGACGATTTGGAGGAGGCGCTGCGGAGGCTTTTCTTTGGCATTGCAGAGATCCTGCATGGGATTTAGGCGTTGCGGCGAAAGATCAGGGTGCGGTTGTTGGCTGGCATCGCCACATCGGCCAAGGGACTGAGCCCCAGGCCCTTGGCCTGTTCGCTAAGAACCACCGCATCGCGCACCCCCATGGCTGGATCGATGCTGCGCAGGTGCAGGTCAAAGTCAACGTTGCTCGCCGCCGTGGGGATGCCGTGGTCGCAGAAGGGGCCGTAGAGCAGCAGGAGCCCCCCTGGGACCAGCACTTCAGCGGCACCCGCGAGCAGATGCGGCACGGATGACGCCGGCATGATGTGGGTGGTGTTGGCGGTGAACACCGCATCAAAGCGCTGCTCGGGCCAATCGCCTGGTGCGCTCACATCAAGCGCGATCGGCATCAGGATTTGGGAGCCAGGGGCCAGGCCACAGCTCCCCTCCAAGGCGATGCGCTCGCCCAGGCCAGCCAGATGGGCGGGCAGCTCACTGGTTTGCCAAGTCAGTCCGGCGATGGATTGGGCAAAAAACACGGCGTGTTGCCCGCTGCCAGAACCCACCTCCAGCACCTGGGCCCCTGGCGGGAGCCAATCCAGCAGAACGGCCTGGATTGCTTCCTTGTTGCGCTCGCAAGCGGCAGAAAAGAGCATGGGCTGGGGGCTGCCCCTACAGATCCAGGCCCTGGCGAAGCTCGGCGCAGAAACGGCCGGCTGCCGAGGCCACCGCATTTGGATCACCGCCGCTGGCATGGGCTGTGGCCATCACCTTCACCAGGGCGCTGCCCACGATGGCGCCATCGGCACCCCAGTCGCGCACTTGCCTGGCTTGCTCGGGGCCGGAAATGCCAAAACCCACGGCCACCGGTGTGGTGCCTTGGCCCTTGAGCTGACCCACCAGGGCACCCACCCGGGTATCCAGGTTGGTGCGCACCCCGGTCACGCCGGTCACACTCACCAGGTAGGTGAAGCCGCGGCTGGCGGCATGAATCCGGGCCATGCGTTCGGCTGGGGTGGTGGGAGCCACCAGCAGCACCAGATCCAGCCCATGGCTTGCGGCGATCTGGGAGAGCTTTTCGCCTTCCTCCAAGGGGAGGTCGGGCACCACCAATCCGGCGGCGCCGGCCGCGGCGGCATCGCGGCAGAAGGTGTCCATGCCCCGGTTGAGCAGGGGGTTGCTGTAGGTGAACAGCACCACCGGCATGGTGAGCTCGCCTTTGAGGCTGGTGAGCATCTCCAGCACCTTTGCGGGGGTGGTGGCGGCGGCGAGGGCGCGGCTTGCGGCGGCCTGGATCACCGGACCATCCGCCAAGGGATCGCTGTAGGGAATGCCGAGTTCCACCATGTCGGCCCCCTGGGCCTGGAGGGCGAGCAAGGTGGCCCGGGTGGTGGCCAGATCTGGATCGCCGGCCATCAGGAACGGCATCAGGGCGCAGCGGCCTTGCTGGCGCAGATCGCTGAAGCGCTGCTGAATCGGGGTGGCAACGGCAGACACAGCGCTCATTGGGGATCGCGAAGAGGTGAGCCTATGCGGCGCTCTCTGGGTTGGCCGAGGTGTCCGCCTCGAGCTGGCCCGTTTCCCTCAGGAGCCGCTCCTGCTCGTCGGGGCTGAGGGCATCGAATTTGGCCTGCAGCTGTTCGTTGGTCAGGGTGTCGTAGGCCTCGCGGTAGCTGCGCCGCTGCTGCATGTAGGTCATGTTGCCGGTGAGGGCCCGGAACAGGTAGCTGCCGGTCCAGCCCAGCACCAGCACCGTGAGCACCGCTGAGGTGGCGATGCCTGCAGAGAAGCCTTCCAGCCCGTTGGCTTGGAACAGGGCGTAGCCAAGGGCGCCCAGGCCAAAGACGCCCAGCCCGAGCAGGATGGCTTGTGCGCGGTTCACCTAGGTGACCTCGCCATGGCCGGCCATGCGCAGGTTGATGAACGGGGCAAACAGGATCAGTCCAGGGAAAAACAGGAACACCAGTCCGTAGACGCCCAGGCGTTCCAGTTTGCCCATCACGGTCCAGCGCTTGACCATCCAGGCATAGAGGGCCAGGGGCACAGCAACCAGGTAGGTGCCACCCAAAACCACGTAGGCAGCTAAAACCAGCAGGGTTTCCTGGCTGATTGAATTCAGGAACCCAGGCAGGGGCACGGCTGACAACGGCGTGGATGGTTCGAATTTAGGATGCCCGGGCCAGGGGGCATGGCGAAATTGGTAGACGCAGCGGACTTAAAATCCGCAGGCCGCAAGGCTGTGGGGGTTCAAGTCCCCCTGCCCCCATCGTTTTCTGCGATACAGCTACTATTGGGTTGTTAGGCCACAATCCGCACGCCCTGCGCGTCAAGACCTGCGGTAGGCCCAATCTCCTCAGAATCTTTCCCGGAAGGGTTTGTTGCCTCTGCGGTGCGTTTTCATATCTCTCACTGTTGTCATGTCGTTTCGATTTCCTTCTTTTGTGCTGCGCCAGCGTCAAGCTCTCGCCAGCTCCTCCAAGCCCAGTTTCCCGAGTTGTTCTCTGGCGGCAAAGCCCCTAGCAGCTAAGTCCAGTG
>CANHGA010000097.1 GCA_947460085.1 Synechococcaceae cyanobacterium | reverse complement strand
AGGCCTTTTTGCCTCCTCGAAACTCCCATGCGTGTTGCCTATCTCGGTCCGGTGGGCACCTATGGCGAGCAGGCGGCCCGCCATTTGGTGGAGCTGGAGGGTCTTGGGGGGGCCGAGTTGTTGCCCCAGCTGGGGATTCGGGCCGTGGTGCAGGCCCTGGCCTGTGGCCGCGCCGATGCGGCGGTGGTGCCCGTGGAGAACTCCGTGGAGGGTGGGGTGACCGCCTGTATGGATGCCCTCTGGGAGCATGGGGACCTGGCGGTGACCAGGGCCCTGGTCTTGCCGATTCGGCACGCGTTGCTCGGCAGTGGCCCCTTGGAAGGGATTAGTGAGGTGCTGTCCCACCCCCAGGCCCTTGCCCAATGCAGCCAGTGGCTGGGCGACAACCTCCCCAATGCCCTGCAGCTGCCCACCAGTTCCACGGCCGATGCGGCCCGGATGGTGGCGGGCAGTCGCTTTCGTGCGGCCATTGCCTCCCAGCAGGCGGGCCAGGAGCATCACCTCCAGGAGCTGGCCTATCCGATCAATGATGCGGTGGGCAATTGCACCCGCTTTCTGATGCTGCGGCGGGGGGAGCGATCCCATGAGGGGCCCCTGGTGAGCTTGGCTTTTTCACTCCATTCCAACCAGCCCGGAGCCCTGCTCGACGCCTTGGGCTGCTTCGCCCACCGGGGTTTGAACATGAGTCGGATTGAATCCCGTCCCTCGAAACGGGAGATGGGCGAATACATCTTTTTCGTCGATCTCGAACTCACGGAGGGTTCGAAGCCCCTGGATGCCGCCCTAGAGGAGTTGGGCCCCTTCTGTGAGCACCTGGCGTTGTTTGGGGCCTATCCGATCACAAATCTCGCCCTGCTTTGATGGCGGGTTTGCGGCCGCGAAAAACCCCAAATTGCATCAGGCCCGTGGCAAAGGCCCACTGCATCAACAGGATTGTGGGCACTTCCCGCAGGGCCGCCACCAGGGCTTGGGGGCCCAAGCCCAAGATGGCCGCGGGCCGCCGGGCCCCTTCGACGATGGAGTCGAACCAGGAGGGCAGGGTTGCTTGGCTCCAGTCGGCGGTGTCGATGGGGATGCCAGCGCCATGCTGGCTGCCTTCCAGGTGGCGCTGCAGCGATTGGATGCTTGCGAATTCGGGATGGGCCCACTGCTCCAGCAATTGCTGCATCACCAGCCGTTCAAGGCGGTTCATGGCGCCGTCGGCAGGATCGCGGCGGTTCCAATCGGCCACGGCTAGGACACCACCGGGGGCGAGAACCCTGAGGAGCTCATCGGCATAACCCTGCTTATCAGGCATGTGGGGGCACGCTTCCACGCTCCAGACCCCCGCAAAGGTGGCGTTTGGCAGCTCGAGGGCCATGGCATCCATCACGGCAAAGTTGCAGCTCAGGCCTGCTGGCGTGAGGGCCCGGGCCCGTTCAATTTGCAGGGGGCTGATGCTGATGCCCAACACATCGAAGCCGTAATCGCGGGCCAGGATGCGGGCGCTGCCGCCGATACCGCAACCCACGTCGAGCACCTTGGATCCGGGGGGGAGTCGGTCGAGCCCGCTCCAGCGCACCAGTTCATGGACGAAGGCCCCTTTGGCCTGGCGAAAGTCTTCTTTCCACCAGTGGCCCCTGGAGTAGTAGCCCAGATGGATGTGGTCACCCCAGAGCTTTTCCAGCAGTTGATCGCTGGTCCAACGGTCGTAGGCCTGGGCCACGCTTTGGGCATTGCTGTAACGGCGCCGGCGCTTGAGCCAGAGCGCTGTCGCGGCCGCACTACCCCCAAGGGCCGCCAGGGTTACGGCTAGGGGGGCGCTGATCAACGTCATCGCGGTTGCTGGGCGGTGCTATTGGGGTTGGAAGGTGTCTTTGAGGACGGTGCGGGCAGCGAGTTGCCTGCGGGTGTGGTCCAGAAGTTGGTATTCCTGGCGCAGCCTTTCAGCCGTGTCGGTGATTTCCAGCAGGGCCTGCTGGTGGTCGGCTACAGGGCCGCCGAGATGGGAACCAATCCAGAACGACAACTCCCGCGGTAGGTCGGGGAGGTCGGAGGGCAGGGAGGTTGGCTTGCCCACGAGCTTGCCGGTGAGTTCAACCACATCCTTCAGGGCCTGGCTGACTTCCCCAGCCAAGGTCTCCAGTTCGTTGTGGCCGGCGGCGGGGTCATCCTCAATCCAGCTCACCATGGCCACCCGGAATGGGGCTTCCCGCACGATGTCCAGCACCCGAAAGCGCTGTTGCCCCATGGTCACGATGTTGCTGTGGTCATCGTCTTGGGTTTGACAGTGGAGGATCTCAGCACAGCAGCCCACCTTGGCCATTTCCTGCTCTTGGGGATCCCAGCGCACGATGCCAAAGCGGCGATCTTCGGCCATCACCGTGCGTAACAGCATCCGGTAGCGGGGCTCAAAGATGTGGAGTGGCAGCACTTCCTGGGGGAAGAGAACCACATCAGGTAGGGGGAAAAGCGGCAGCTCCCTTACGGCCAATTCGCCCATGGCTTCACCAGGAGTGCTCGGTAATCCTAGAAAAATTGCCCCTGCTCCGCAGGCCCAAGGGCTGCAGAGAGGGGCATACTTCACCAATCGAGGCGGGGCGGTTGCTTTTTACAGCTTGACTTCGATGTCCACGCCGCTGGGCAGGTCCAGCTTCATTAGGGCATCAATGGTTTTTGCCGAAGGGCTGTAGATATCGATGATCCGGCGGTGGGTGCGGGTTTCGAAGTGCTCGCGGGAGTCCTTGTCCACGTGGGGCGAGCGCAGGACGCAATAGATCTTGCGTTTGGTGGGCAGGGGGATGGGACCGATGGCCGTGGCAGCGGTGTGATCGGCGGTTTCGATAATTTTTTCGCAGGACAGATCCAGCATGCGGCGGTCAAACGCCTTCAGACGGATGCGGATCTTCTGCTGGGCAATAGCGGTGGACATGGGGAAAAGCTTGTTGGCGAAGCCGGGGGGAAATCCGGTGGAGTCTGGCTACAGCCCAGGATTTGGGTCTGACCAGGATTGGATTGTCGAGGTGCGCTTGATCAGGGTGTGGATCAAAGAAGGGGTGGGCATTGCTACCCACCCCAACAGGCTAAATCAGCCTCACTCGATGATCTTGGACACCACACCCGCACCGATGGTGCGGCCGCCTTCGCGGATGGCGAAGCGCATGCCTTGCTCAATGGCAACGGGGCAGATCAGCTCGCCGGTCATCTTGATGCGGTCACCGGGCATCACCATCTCGACGTCGTCGCCTTCGTCAGAGGTAAAGGCGGTGATCTGGCCGGTCACGTCCGTGGTACGGATGTAGAACTGCGGGCGGTAGCCAGCAAAGAAGGGGGTGTGGCGGCCGCCTTCTTCCTTCTTCAGCACGTAGACCTCACCTTCGAATTTGGTGTGGGGCTTGATGGAGTTGGGCTTCACCAGCACCATGCCGCGCTCGATGTCCTCTTTCTGGATGCCACGCAGCAGGAGACCTGCGTTGTCGCCAGCCATGCCTTCTTCAAGCTGCTTGCGGAACATTTCCACGCCGGTCACCGTGGTTTCGCGGGTGTCCTTGATGCCCACGACCTGAACGGTTTCGCCCACTTTTACCTTTCCGCGCTCGATACGGCCGGTGGCCACGGTGCCACGACCGGTGATCGAGAACACGTCCTCGATGGCCATCAAGAAGGGCTTGTCGACTTCGCGCGCAGGCTCAGGGATCGACTCGTCAACGGCGTTCATCAGCTCGTCGATCTTGGCTTCCCACACGGCGTCGCCTTCGAGGGCCTTGAGGCCGGACACCTGGACCACGGGGATGTCGTCACCAGGGAACTGGTAGCTGCTGAGCAGTTCACGCACTTCCAGTTCGACGAGCTCGAGGATTTCCTCGTCGTCCACCATGTCGCACTTGTTGAGGGCGACAACCAGGGCGGGTACGCCCACCTGCTTGGCAAGGAGGATGTGCTCCTTGGTTTGGGCCATGGGGCCGTCGGTGGCGGCCACCACCAGGATGGCGCCGTCCATTTGGGCGGCACCGGTGATCATGTTTTTCACATAGTCCGCGTGGCCAGGGCAGTCCACGTGGGCGTAGTGACGCTTATCGGTTTCGTACTCAACGTGGGCCGTGTTGATGGTGATGCCGCGCGCTTGCTCTTCAGGAGCACCATCAATCTGGTCATAGGCTTGGGCCTTGGCAAAACCCTTTTTGGCCAGCACGTTCGTGATGGCGGCGGTCAGGGTGGTTTTGCCGTGGTCAACGTGGCCAATGGTGCCGATGTTGACGTGGGGTTTGTTCCTCTCGAACTTCTCGCGTGCCATGAGTAGAAAGAATCGGGGTTTGTTTGGGTAGGGGAAAGATCAGGTGTTAATTGCCCTGATTCTTAGAAATGATGGCTTCAGCGACGTTGCGAGGAACTTCCTCATAGTGGCTGAATTCCATCGAGAAGATACCCCGACCCTGGGTCATGGATCGGAGCTGGGTGGCGTAGCCGAACATTTCGGCTAGCGGCACCTTGGACTGGACTTTGGACTGTCCATTGTCGATGGACTGACCTTCGACCTGTCCACGACGGGAGGAGAGGTCGCCGATCACCGAACCGAGGAAATCCTCGGGGATCTCGACCTCCACCTTCATCATGGGTTCTAAAAGTACAGGATTGCACTTCTTGACCCCATCCTTGAAGGCCATGGAGCCGGCGATTTTGAACGCCATCTCCGAGGAGTCGACGTCGTGATACGAACCGTCGACCATGGAGACCTTGATGTCGATCATCGGGAAACCTGCGATCACGCCGGATTGGCAGGTTTCTTTCATGCCGTTTTCGGCTGGACCGATGTACTCCTTCGGCACGATGCCGCCAACAATCTTGTTGGCGAAGACGAAGCCTGAACCCGGTTCCCCGGGCTGCATTTCGATCACAACGTGGCCGTATTGGCCCTTGCCACCGGTTTGACGGGCAAATTTACCCTCACCCTTGGCACTACCGCGAATGGTTTCGCGGTAGGAGACCTGGGGAGCACCGATGTTGGCTTCCACCTTGAACTCCCGCAGCATGCGGTCCACCAGGATTTCCAGGTGGAGTTCGCCCATGCCGGCGATCACGGTTTGGCTGGTCTCGGGGTTGGTGCTCACCCGGAAGGTGGGATCTTCCTCCGAGAGCGACTGCAGGGCCTTGGACAGTTTCTCCATGTCGCCCTTGGTCTTGGGCTCCACGGCCACGGAGATCACGGGCTCAGGGATGAACAGCGACTCGAGAATGATCGGATCGCTATCAACACACAGGGTGTCACCGGTGGTGGTGTCCTTGAGGCCAAGTACGGCACCGAGGTCGCCGGCGCGCAGTTCGTCCACTTCCTCGCGATCGTCTGCCTTGAGCAGAATCAGACGGGAGATGCGCTCTTTCTTGTCCTTGGTGGAGTTGAGCACGTAGCTGCCCTTCTGAAGGACCCCGGAATACATGCGCACGAAGGTGAGCTTGCCGTAGGGGTCAGCCATCACCTTGAAGGCCAGGGCGCTGAAGGGAGCGTTGTCGTCACAGGGACGGTTCGACTCCTCGCCGTTGGGCAGGATGCCGGTGATGGGGGGCACATCAACCGGGGCAGGAAGGTAGTCGACGACAGCGTCGAGAACGAGCTGGACCCCTTTGTTTTTGAAGGCCGAGCCGCACAGCAGGGGCACCAAGCCGTGCTTGACCACGCCGGTGCGGATGCCTTTCATCAGCTGCTCTTCGGTGAGCTCGCCGTTTTCGAGGAAGGCATCGAGAAGGGTTTCGTCGGTTTCAGCCACCGACTCCATCAGCTTCATCCGCCATTCATCGGCCTCGTCCTTCATCTCGGCAGGGACGTCCTGCTCGATGATGTCGGTACCGAGATCATTGGTGTAGGTGATGGCCTTGTTGCGCACAAGGTCGATGATTCCCTTCAGCTCCCCTTCGGCTCCGATGGGCAGTTGGATGGGAACGGCGTTGGCCTTCAGCCTGTCTTTGATCTGCTCGTAGACCTTCAGGAAGTTGGCGCCGGTGCGGTCCATCTTGTTGACGAACACGATCCGGGGGACCTTGTAGCGATCTGCCTGGCGCCAGACGGTCTCCGATTGGGGCTGAACACCACCCACGGCACAGAACACGGCGATCACGCCATCGAGCACGCGCATGGAGCGCTCCACTTCGATGGTGAAATCGACGTGGCCGGGGGTATCAATGATGTTGATGCGGTTGTCTTTCCAGCTGGTGGAAATGGCCGCAGCGGTGATGGTGATACCGCGCTCACGCTCCTGCTCCATCCAGTCGGTGACGGCGCCACCGTCATGGACCTCGCCCATCTTGTGGACCACACCTGAGTAGAACAGGATCCGTTCTGTGGTGGTCGTTTTACCCGCGTCAATGTGGGCTGCGATACCGATATTTCTGACGCGTTCCAGAGGAAAGGCGCGGGCCACGGGGTGTCTCCGAAGGATCTACAAAAGGTGGATTGAACTCTACAGATTGGAACCTGTAGCTCGAACTCAGTAGCGGTAGTGGGCGAAAGCTTTGTTGGCTTCGGCCATTTTGTGGGTTTCCTCGCGCTTGCGAACGGCGCTACCCGCCTCGTTGGCGGCGTCCATCAGTTCGCCGGCCAGCTTCTGGGCCATGCTGCGGCCATTGCGGGCGCGGGAGAAATTCACCAGCCAGCGCAGGGCCATGGCCGTACCGCGCTCTTGGCGCACTTCCATGGGCACCTGATAGGTGGCGCCACCAACACGGCGGGCCCGCACTTCCACCAGGGGAGTGGCATTGCGCACGGCGGTTTCGAACAGCTCCAGGGGATCGGTCCCGGTGCGGTCGTTAATCAAGGAAAACGCATCGGAAAGGATGCGCTGGGCCGTCGATTTCTTGCCGTGCTTCATGAGCCGGGCCACGATCATCGAGGCCAGGCGGCTGTTGAACTGGGGATCGGGAAGAACCGGGCGCTTCTCAGCAGCGTTACGGCGTGACATGGACGTTTAGGGAAAAGGACCGATTGGGGAGGCTGGGTTCTGACATCGGAGCTCAAGCACGTCTTAGGGATGGCTTGGGCCCTGGCCAGGTCACTCTTTGGGAGTTTTGGCGCCGTACTTGGAGCGGGATTGGCGACGATCCTTCACACCAGCGGTGTCAAGCGTGCCGCGGATGATGTGGTAGCGCACACCTGGCAGGTCCTTGACCCGGCCACCGCGAATGAGCACCACAGAGTGCTCTTGGAGGTTGTGGCCGATCCCAGGGATGTAGGCCGTCACCTCAAAGCCAGAGGTGAGGCGCACCCGGGCCACCTTGCGGAGCGCCGAGTTGGGCTTTTTGGGTGTGGAGGTGTACACGCGGGTGCACACGCCCCGCCGCTCGGGGCAAGCGCGGAGGGCGGGCGACTTGGTCTTACGGGTAAGACTCTGCCGCTCGGTACGAATCAGCTGCTGGATAGTGGGCATCGAAGGCCGGGATCTAGTCGGAGAACAATGGTCGGACGTCCGACCGATTTCGACAATCCGCCACCTTACTGGGTCGCCTGACGCCCCATCCCAGGCCGGCTAAAGGAGGTTCCGCAGGCGCAGGTCTGCACGCCCTCCCCAGGACGCACCAGGAAGCCCCCACCGGTGAGATCCCCCCGGT
>CANHGA010000096.1 GCA_947460085.1 Synechococcaceae cyanobacterium | reverse complement strand
TTGGTGGGCATGGCGATGCAGGCCCACCATCACGTTGTCGAGGCAGCTGAGCGTGGGGAACAGACGCAGGTTTTGAAAGGTGCGGGCGATGCCAAGGCCGGCTACGGCATGGCTCGCCATGCCCGTGATTGGAACTCCCCGCCACTCGATCCTGCCGGCCGAGACAGGCGTAACCCCGGAGATCAGGTTGAACAGGGTGGTTTTGCCGGCGCCATTTGGGCCGAGCAGGCCCAGGATTTCTCCCTGCTGCACCCGCAGACTTACGTCATTGACAGCCATCAACCCGCCGAATTGGCGGTTGAGGTTGTGGGCTGCCAGCAGGGGTGTGCTCATGGCGTTGGGGCCTCGAGCCGTAGGCGTTGACGGAGCATTCGGCTCCAACGGCTGAGGCGTTCCGGGGTGATCACCCCCTGGGGAAACAGCACCGGACCCAGCAAGATCACAAGTCCATAGACAATCAGCCGGAGATCTCCCACGGGCCGGAGCAGCTCAGGCAGGGCGGTGAGCACCAGGCCACCAATCACCGGGCCCAGCCAGGTGCGGGTGCCACCAAACACCACAAACGCCAAGGTGGTGATGCTGGCATCGAAGTTGCCCATGCGGGCGTTCCAGGAGTTGAGGAAGTGGGCGGCGATCACGCCGGTGACCCCAGCGACCAGGGCACTCAGCACGAACGCCAACAGCTTGGTGTTGGCGGTATTGATGCCTTGGCTGGCGGCGGCGAGTTCGTCCTCGCGGATGGCAGCCATGGCCAGTCCTGGCCGCGTGCGCTCGAGCCGATCGCAGAGCCAGCAAACCACGGCCAGCAGCAGGCTGGTAAAGCCCACGTAGCCCTCCGGGCTGGCAAAGGGCTGGGGAATGCCAAAGATGCCAATGGCGCCGCCGGTGAAGGAGAGGTTGAGGCTCACCACCCGCAGAATTTCCACCAGGGCAATGGTGGAGATGGCCAGGTAAATACCCCGCAGGCGCAGCACCACCTTCCCAATCCCAAGGGCCAAAATCCCCGTGACCATTGCTGCCAAAGCCATCTCCAGCAGCACGGAGCTGATCGGGTATGTCGCCCCATCACCACCGAGGGCGGGGATTCGGGTGGAGACCAGGGCAGCCACGGTGCCCCCGATCGCATAGAAGCCCGGCGTGGCCAAGGACAGCTGGCCGCAGCGCAAGGGGAGATACACCGAGAGGGCCAGGAGGGCTCCCAGCAGCATTTGTTGGAGGAGGGTGGTGTCCATGGGCTTCCCGGTTACACCTTGTTGGGTAGGGGTTTGCCCAGCAGCCCTTGGGGCCGCACCAGCAGCATCAGGAACAGAAAGCCAAAGGCCACCGCATCCTTGTAACCCGAGAGGTCCGAGGGCACGAGGGCTTCAGCCAGTCCAATGATCAGGCCCCCCAGCACGGCCCCAGGCACACTTCCTAGTCCCCCCAGCACCAGCACCCCCAGGCCCTTGATGCCATAGCCGATGCCGAAGTAGGGCCCGGCGATGCTGACGCTCAAGCCCACCAGGCCGCCGGCAATGCCCGCCAAAAAGCCACTCAGGCCGAAGGCGATTTGGATCATTTGGCCACTGTTGATGCCCAGCAACTGGGCCGTGACCGGGTCTTCGGAAACGGCCTGTAGGCCTTTGCCACTGCGGGTGCCATCAATCCAGGCGGTGAGCAGCCCAACCAGCACGGTGGAGACGGCCAGCAACAGCACCTGCACCGTGCGGATGCGGGCCCCGCCGAAGGAGAGGGCCGCCGGCAGGGAGCCGAGGCTGCCGGTGGGGATCGAATGGCTCTCGGCTCCCATCAGCAGTTGAATCAGATTCACCACAATCACGCCCGCACCCAGGCTGGTGATCAACGCCAACAGGGGATCGGCGTTGCGCTTGCGCAGGGGGCGAAAGGCCACCCGCTCCACCCCCAGCGCCACGGCCGCGGACAACAGGCCGGCGATCGGCAGCGCCAGCCAGAAGGGCAGACCCACCGGCAGCTGGAAGCCGGCTAGCAGGCCATTGCTCCCCACGCCGCCACCAATGAGGAGGTAGGTGAAATAGGCCCCCAGGGTGAAGATCGCCCCGTGGGCGAAGTTGATCACCCCAAGCACCGAGAACACCAGGGTGTAGCCGAGGGCAAACAGGGCATACACCGCACCCACGGAGAGACCGTTCAGAAGGATTTGCAGCAGGTCGTCCATGGGGCGCGGCTAGGGCAGGAGCCGGAATCGCCCGGTGGTGCCATCCGGGTTCATCTTGACCTGGGCCACATAGAAGTTGTTTTGTCTGATTTCCCCATTGGCCGTGAAGCGAATGTCACCCAGGGGGGTGGTGTAGGTGCCTGCAAGGATCTGACGGTTCAACCGTTGCCGCAGGTCTTGGAGGGGTAGGGAGGTGAGGGTGGTTCCCTTGGGCAATGTGGCTTGCACCGTTTGGAGCGCCTGGTGGATCACCTGGTAGGCGGTGAAGGCCTGGGCACTGAATTGGGGTGGAGTGGCGCCCTGATTGCGCTGCTTGTATAAATTAAGGAAGCTTTTGTTGATTGCCGTAGACATTTCAGGGCTGTAGGCCTGGGCAATGAGCAGGCCATCGCAGTAGCGCTGGCAAACCGGAAAGATATTGGGTGAATTCATGCCGTTGCCGGCAACGATGGGGCCGCCATAGCCAAGCTCGCGCAGTTGCCTGACCAGGTTGCCGCCATCACTTGGCCCGGCTGAGATCACGATCAGTTGGGGTTTGCGTTGGAGGGTGTCGTTGATCTGCTTTTGGAAGTCAATTTCGCCGCTATTGGTGCGTTGCACTGTGACGATTTTTAGACGTTTTTTGAGGGCTGCAATTTCAAAATTCTTGAATTCTGAGGTGCTATAAGCATCGTCTTGGGTATAGAAAATTGCGGCGCGATGGAGCCCTGGGTTGAGCTTGATGGCCGCCGCAATCGATAGGGGGGCCACCACGGAAACAGGCGCCGAAACCCTGGAAATGAAGCTCCCAATCTCCGGGATTCCATTGGCCGTATTTGAGGCCGCAACGACGGGAACCCCTGCACGATCGGCTAACGGGTCGGCGGCGAAGGCTTGTTGGGAATTGGAGGGGCCAATGAGGGCAATCGCGCCGCGGGAGATTTGGCTGCGAAAGGCATTGGTGGCCGTGAGTTCATCACTGCCGCCATCCTCAATCAAGAGTTTGGTTTTGGGTTGGCCCTTGCTGAAGAACTGCTGGGCGAGCTCAAGGCCAATCCGCTGGTCTTGGCCAATGATGCTGTAGTTCCCGGTCAGGGCAATCACCGCCCCAATCGGAAACGTCTTGTTGCCCTCGCTCTGGGGTGCTTGGCAGGCTGTTGTTGCTGCCACAGGAAGGGCGATCAGCAGCCCTTTGAGCCAGGCTTTGAGCCATTTCGCCAGCTGCGGCTTCCCCCTGGATGGACGATGAATCGTTGGTCCCATTATGGAAGCAGGGCAAAGCGCCCAGCTTTGCCATCGGGGTTCATCCGAACCTGGGCCACAAAGAATTGCTTTTGGATCACTTCTCCTTCAGGGGTGAAGCTGATAGGTCCGAGGGGTGTTTGATACTGGCCCTTCAAGATTTCAGCCATCAAGGCCGTGCGGGCCTGGGCCACGGTGAGCGTGGTGAGGGGTGTTTTGGCGTCAAGGCGCTTGAGGGCTTCACCCACCACCTGCAGGGCCGTAAAGGCCTGGGCGGTGAGCTGGGGAGGGATGGCGCTCGCTCCACCTTGTTTGGCCTGGAAGGCCTTTAGGAAGGCGCGGTTGGCGGGCGTGGCTAATTCCGGGCTATAGGCCTGGGCGATCAGGATCCCGTCGCAGTAGCGCTGGCAGATCGGGTAGATGTTTGGCGTGTTCATGCCATTGCCCACCACGATCATGCCCTTGTAGCCCAGTTCCCGCAGCTGGCGAATCAGGTTGCCGCCATCGACAGCCTGGAGCGACAGCACGATCAGATCAGGCTTCTGTTGCAGGGCGGCGGTGATTTGGTTTTGGAAGTCTTGGTCGTTGAGCTGGGTGCGCTGCACCGTGACCGGCTTGAGGCCCTTGGCCGTGAGTGCTTTCTGGAAGATCTCCGTTTCTGCGGTGCTGTAGGCGTCGTCTTGGGCGAAAAAGACCGCGGCGCGCTTGATGGAGGGCTGAAGGGCCAGGGCCTTGCCAATCGAGAGGGGGGCAATCACCGAGCTTTGGGCAGAAACGCGGCTGATGAAATGGCCGATCTGGGGAATGCCGGTGGCGGTGTTCGATGGTGCCACCACCGGCACCCCGCGCCGTTGGGCGATGGGGTCTGCCGAAAAGGCTTGCTGGGAGAGGGTGGGTCCAACCAGGGCCAGCACCCCTCGGTTGATCTGCAGGGTGAAGGCCGCGTTGGCAGCGGACTCGTCGCTGCCGCCGTCCTCCAGGCGCAGGGCCATGGGTTTGCCGTTGATGCCGCCGCCGCCATTGATCGCGGCAAGGGCCAAGTTGATGCCTGTGCGCTGGTCCTGGCCGTAGACATTGGCGTTGCCAGTCAGGGCCAACACCGCCCCAACGGGCACCCCCTGGGCGAGATTGATGGGCTGGTTGGAGCTGGGCTCATTACACGCGGTGAGCCCAAGCCCTGCGGCCAGGAGGGCCAGCCAGGGGGCCAAGCGCCGCAGGCGACCAGGTGCCATCTAGGCGACAGCGGCGAAGCTTTCGCGGAAGGCGGCGAGGGTGGCGTCGATGTCGTCGTCGCTGTGGGCCAGGGAGGTGAAGCCCGCCTCAAAGGCGCTGGGGGCCAGATAGACGCCCCTCTCCAGCATGGCCCGATGCAGTTTGCCGAAGCGCACGGTGTCGGCGGCCTTGGCGTCTTCGAAGTTGCGAACGGGCCCCTCGCAGAGGAAGAAACCAAACATGGCGCTAATCGAACCGCCCGTGATTGGCAGGCCAGCCCCCCTGGCGGCTTCCAAAATCCCGGTGGCGAGGCGATGGGTGATGGCTTCCAATCGCTCGTAGGTGCCGGGTTGCTTGAGCAGCTCCAGGGTTTTGATCCCAGCTGTCATGGCGAGGGGGTTGCCGCTGAGGGTGCCCGCTTGATACATCGGGCCCGCCGGAGCCACCATCGCCATGATGTCGGCGCGGCCGCCGTAGGCCCCCACCGGTAGGCCTCCGCCAATCACCTTGCCCATGGTGGTGAGATCAGGGGTGATCCCAAACTTGGCCTGGGCGCCGCCGTAGCTGATGCGGAAGCCTGTCATCACTTCGTCGAAAACCAGCAGGGCGTCGTTTTCCTTGGTGATTTCGCGGATTCCTTCCAGGAAGCCCGGCTCAGGGGTGATGAAGCCAGCGTTGCCCACCACGGGCTCGAGAATGACGCCGGCAATCTCCCCGGGGTTGTCGGCGAAGAGTTGTTTGACCGCTTCGAGGTCGTTGTAGGGAGCCGTAAGGGTGCTGGCGGCGGTGCTCTTGGGAACTCCGGGGGAATCGGGCAGGCCCAAGGTGGCTACGCCCGAGCCGGCCTTGACCAAAAACATGTCCGCATGGCCGTGGTAGCAGCCTTCGAACTTGATGATCTTTTCGCGGCCGGTGAAGGCCCGCATCAGCCGCAGCACCGACATGCAGGCCTCTGTGCCGCTGTTGACAAAGCGCACCATCTCGACCGAGGGCACGGCCTCAATCACCATCTCGGCCAGGGTGTTTTCCAGGGCACAGGGGGCGCCAAAGCTGGTGCCCTTGTCGATGGCCGCATGCAAAGCCGCCAGCACCTCGGGGTGGGCATGGCCGCAAATGGCGGGGCCCCAGCTACCGATGTAATCAATAAAACGGTTGCCATCCACGTCCCAGGCGTAGGCACCCTTGACCCGGTCAAAGACCAGGGGCTGGCCCCCCACCGAGCGGAAGGCCCGCACCGGAGAGCTCACGCCCCCTGGCATCAGCGTCTGGGCGGCACGGAAGAGTTCTTGGGAACGGGTGGTGTTCAAGGAAGCAGCCAACGTCGGAGCGGAGGTGGCAGCGGCGTCCCAAGGGACATCCGCACAAAAGACCGTCGCCCATCTTGACTCAGAACGGGTTGGACTGCTTCCTCAGTAGGTTCAAACCATCAAGATCTGGTCTTGAACGGGTGAGCATCGATTGGCCCCAACTCGAGCGCCAACTCAGGCGGATCCTGCCGGCCAAGGCGGTGGTAGCGGCGCGCCAGGAGTTGCTTGCCTACGACTGCGATGGCCTCACCTTGGACCGCCATCAACCACCTTTGGTGGTGTTGCCCGAGACCACTGAACAGGTGGCGGCGGTACTCCGCCTTTGCCACCAGAGCGGGGTGCCCTTTGTGGCCCGCGGCAGTGGCACGGGCCTCTCCGGGGGCGCCGTGGCTGAATCCGAAGCCCTCGTGATCGCCACCAGCCGCATGCGCAGGGTGCTTGCGGTGGATCTCGAGAATCGCCGCATCACCGTGCAACCCGGGGTGATCAACAGTTGGGTGACGCGAGCTGTCGCGGGGGATGGGTTTTATTACGCCCCCGATCCCTCCAGCCAGGTGGCCTGCAGCATCGGCGGCAACATCGCCGAAAACTCCGGCGGTGTGCACTGCCTCAAATACGGAGTCACCAGCAACCATGTGCTCGCCATGGAGGTGGTGCTCCCCGATGGCAGCGTGATGACCCTGGGCGGGGAGCTGGATGAGGCCCCGGAGCTGGATCTGCGGGGGGCGTTTATCGGCAGCGAAGGCACCCTGGGCATCGCCACCGCCATCACCCTGCGCCTGTTGCGCAGCCCCCAGAGCGTGGCCGTGCTGTTGGCCGACTTCACCTCCATGGAGGCGGCTGGAGACGCCGTGCGGCTGGTGACGGCGGCCGGTGTCTTGCCCGCAGGCATGGAAATGATGGACCGCTATTGCATCGAGGCCGTCAACGATTCCTTTGGCATCGAGGAATACCCGGCCGATGCGGCGGCGGTGCTGTTGATCGAGCTGGATGGCCAGGAACGGGAGGTGGAGGCGGCCGTGACCCTCTCCATGGAGCTCTGCCGCCAGGCTGGGGCCCGCACCATTCGCCAGGCCTGGGATGCCAGCGAGCGGGCCCAGCTCTGGAAGGGTCGAAAGTCGGCCATCTCAGCCCTGGGCAGGTTTTATCCCAGCTATTACCTCCAGGATGGGGTGGTGCCCCGCAGTGCCCTGCCCCAGGTGCTGGCCGCCATTGATCAACTCAGCCAGAGCCATGGCTTGCCGGTGGCCAATGTGTTCCACGCGGGCGATGGCAACCTCCACCCGTTGATCCTGTATCGCTCAGATCAGCCTGGAATCCAAGGGCGGGTTAAGCAGCTCAGTGCAGAAATCCTGCGCCTGTGCGTGGACGCTGGGGGCAGCATCACCGGTGAGCACGGGGTGGGTTCCGATAAGCGCTGTTATCTCGATTGGATGTTCACCCCCGACGACCTAGCCACCATGCAGTTGGTTCGCCGGGCCTTCGATCCTGGGAATCGGGCTAATCCCGGCAAGATTTTCCCCACCCCCCGCACCTGCGCTGAGTCCTCCAGGCGAATGACCCAGCTCCAGGTTGCAGGGGTGCAGCTGCCTGAAGAGGCCGTGGTGTTTTGATTAAATCCTGGTTTCAACCCAAGGCCTTTCGGCAGTGATCCCACTCCCAGGGACCCTGGACTAGGCGTCCAAGTCGTCGCAGTCGTCGTCCAGGGACCAGGCCAAATTCACCACGACGGGCGCGTGGTCGCTGGGTTGCTCATTGCCCCGGGTGGCCTTGTGGATCACGCAGCCCGTGGCACAGCCCAGGAGGTCGTCGGTCAGATA
>CANHGA010000095.1 GCA_947460085.1 Synechococcaceae cyanobacterium | reverse complement strand
ACGTGCGCGGCCTCGAGCTGCTGGTGGATGCCCTGGGCACGGATGTGGCCGCCAGCGTGCGCCGCGCCGCGGCCAAGGGCCTGGGGGCTTTGCGGCTGGTGGATCTCGAGCCGGCCCGCCGAGCGGCGATCCAGGCCCGCTGCTTGGAGGCACTCCTGGCCGCCACCGCCGATGGCGAATGGGTGGTGCGCTACGCGGTGGCGGTGGGATTGGAAGGACTCGCCAAGGCATCGCCCCTCGATCCAGCAGCCCAGGGCGCCTTGATATCTGGACTCAAGCGGCTTCAGGTGGTCTCGGCGGAGAATCCAACCGTGGTGCAGCTGCGCGCCCAACTTGCCCTCGACCACCTGAGCCCGCCATGACATCCCCCCAGGCCCCCAATCCCAAGCGGGTGCTGTTTGTCTGCCTTGGCAACATCTGCCGCTCCCCTGCGGCGGAAGGGGTGTTTCTCCACCTGCTGTCCAGCCAAGGGCTGGAGGCTGAATTCACTGTGGATTCGGCCGGAACGGGCCGCTGGCACGTGGGCAAACCCGCCGATGGGCGCATGCGCGCCGCGGCCAGCGCCCGGGGCATTGATCTGCCCAGCAGGGCCCGCCAAATCGAGCCCGCCGATCTGGAGCGCTTCGATGTAATCCTCACCATGGATCACGACAACCGGCACCAGGTGCAATCGCTAGCCCAAGGCCTGGGGGGGCGCGCCACGGCCGAGATCCGTTGCATCACCAGCTACTGCCGGCAATTCGACGCCGACCACATCCCCGATCCCTATTACGGCGGCGAGGCGGGCTTTGACCATGTGCTCGATTTACTCGAGGACGCCTGCACAAACCTGCTGCGGGAGTTACGGGCTACCTAGACAGGATTGGGCCAAGCCTCTTCCGGCACCCGATCCCGGAACAACTCCACCAAGGCCTGGATCACGGCCTCGATCGCCATGCCATCGGTGATCAGCTCCACGGCATCCTCCGCCTGCAGCAAAGGCGCCACCTCCCGGCTGGAATCGAGGTGATCGCGCTCGGCGATCTGGGCCTCGAGCTCCGCCAGGGGCGGCACCGCAAAGCCGCGCTGCTCTAAATCCAAAGCGCGCCTTCGCGCCCGTTCAGCCGTGGTGGCCGTCAGGAACACCTTGAGCTCGGCATGGGGGAACACGGCGGTGCCGATATCTCTTCCTTCCGCCACCAGGCCCCCGCGCTCCCCCATGGCTTGCTGCTGGCGGGTGAGGGCCTCCCGCACGCAGCCATGGGCTGCCACCACCGACACCTGGGCGGTGACCCCTGGGCTGCGAATTGCCTCGGTGACGTCATGGCCATTGATTGTGACCTGCTGCTCACCGCCGGCCCCGGAGCTGAGCTGGAGATCCAAGCCGTCAAGTAACGGGGCCACCGCGCCCGCATCGGAGGGATCGACCCCCTGCTGCTGGACCCACCAGGTGAGGGCCCGGTACATCGCCCCGGTATCGAGATAGATCAGGCCAAGCCGCTGGGCAAAGGCCCGGGTCACGGTGCTTTTGCCTGCCCCAGCGGGGCCATCGATGGCAACGATTGGAGATCGGCTCATCAGCACAGTGTGATCGATCAGGCGGCTGGGGCCGCAGTGGACTGCTGCAGCCAAGAGGGCCACGCCTGAGACCACCTCAAGGGGCTTCAGGCTCTGGGCCGCCACCAGCTCCACATAGTCCACATCGAGACCTGCCGCCAGCAAGGAAGCCCGCACACCCCCCACCAGGGTTTCGGCCAGGGGCCTGCCGGCGCCCCAGGCCCCGTTCCCATGGCAGGCCTGGGCAGCGGCGGCCAGGGCGGCTGGCAGGGCGGCGGCTTGCTCGAGCTCCGCAGGGCTGAGGTAACGGTTGCGGGAGCTCCAGGCCAAACCATTGGGCTCTCGCACCGTGGCACACCCCTGCACCCAGATCGGCAGCCCCAGATCGGCCACCACCTTGCGCAGGATCACCAGCTGCTGCCAATCCTTTTCGCCCATCACCAACCGGTCGGGGCGCACCAGGTTGAGCAAGCGCACCACCACCGTGGCCACACCATCGAAATGGCCAGGCCGGCTTCGCCCACACAGCACCTGCTGGAGCCCCTGGGGGGGGTGAATGGCCGTCAACGCCGCCACCCCATCGGGATACACCTCCTCCACCCCGGGGGCGAAAAGAGCCGTGACCCCCGCTGCCTTGGCCAAGGCGGCATCGGCGGCCAAATCCCTGGGATACCGCTCGAAATCCTCTGCAGGACCGAACTGCAGCGGATTCACAAATATGCTGGCCAGCACCGCAGGCCCCTGGCCCATCACGGGCTCAGCAGCTCGGCGAAACAACTGCTGATGGCCCGGGTGCAGGGCCCCCATGGTGGGCACAAAGTGCACGGGCCCCACCACACCCCGGCGCCAGGCTGCCAATTGCTTGCGGGTCTGCAACAGCTGCATGGTGGGGACGCGCGGGGGCAAAACAAAAACCCACCCGCCAGATTGGCGGATGGGTTGGCGATCGGGATTCGGTGCCAGGACCAGGGTCGGGCCCAAAGGCCAACCCTGGTTACTGGATCACTTGAAGCTTGACGCTGGCGGTTCCACTGGAGGTGAGGCCAAGCTCACTGGCGGCACCATGGGCCAAATCGATCACGCGGGCGCCGTGGAAGGGGCCACGGTCGTTGATGCGCACCATCGCCGTTTTGCCATTGGTCATGTTGGTGACGAGCACCTTTGTCCCAAAAGGCAGGGAGCGGTGGGCCGCCGTGAAGGTGCCGCGACGCAGCACTTCTCCGCTGGCGGTGCGGTTTCCGTAAAAGCCAGGTCCGTACCAGCTGGCCTGACCTTGATAGGAGCGGATGACCTTGGGAGCGGGGACCGCAATCGGGTCAACCTGCAACTCAGGCCCCTGTTGGAGCAGGGTGTCGTCCTGGCTGGTGAAACCACCGGCATCGCGGAGAGCGATTTCAGTGCTGATGGCTGGAGACTGGAGCTCGCCATCACGGGTGGAGGCTCGGCTGGAATCGGCCAGGACAGGAGCCATGGCACTACCGGAAAGAAGCAGGGCCAGCGTGCCCAGGGAGAGAGTTCGACGCATAACAAACGAAACCCGCCACAACCAGGCAGCAACCACAAGGAAATAAGTGGTACGGGAGCGTTGGATTCGTGCTCAAAACTGGAGAGGATTGAGATGCGAATTCGCTACCGGAGTTCCTAACGCAAATTGACTACCCACAAAACCTAACCTCAATTTCGCCATCACCTGGTCACATTGATCACCCCAATCAATGATCAGGATTAGCAATCAAATCCCAAACCAGCGCCCCTACCTAGGCTCCGGGGGCACGGCAAGAGCAAAAAGCATCAGCGAGTCAAATCAGCCGCATAAGCCAAGCCAATCGAACAATGTGCCAATCAGGAGATTGTCCACCGCCCTGGGCGTCTTTGGCTGGTGCCTTGGCAGTCCTTGGGTGCCCCTTTTTGCGGTGATCGGGCCCAACGCCTGCCTAACGCGAGAACCCGGCGTTGGAGGATCGGTGTAGCAGCGATCGGGCTTCCCGCGATGGACTACCGCACAGCAGGGGTGGATGTGGCAGCCGGCAGAGCGTTTGTGGAGCGCATTCGCTCCAGCGTGGATGCCACCCGTCGCCCCGAAGTGGTGGGGGGGTTGGGGGGATTCGGAGGCCTCTGCCGCCTACCGGCGGGCCTCAAGGACCCCCTCCTGGTGGCAGGGAGTGATGGGGTTGGCACCAAGCTGGAGCTGGCCCAGGCCCACGGCCATCACCACGATGTGGGCATCGACCTGGTGGCGATGTGCGTCAACGACGTGATCACAAGCGGCGCCGAACCCCTGTTCTTCCTCGACTACATCGCCACCGGCAAGCTCAGCCCCGAGGCGATGGCGGAGGTGGTGGAGGGCATTGCCGATGGCTGCCTCCAGAGCGGCTGTGCCCTTTTGGGTGGGGAAACCGCTGAGATGCCTGGTTTCTACGGGCCCGGTCGCTACGACCTGGCCGGCTTCTGCGTGGCCGTGGTGGAAGCCGCTGAGGTGATTGACGGCAGCAGCGTGGTGGCCGGCGACTCCATCGTGGCCATCGCCAGCAGCGGGGTCCATAGCAATGGCTTCAGCCTGGTACGGCGCATCCTCGAAGACCAGGCGATCGATGCCGGCACCCCCCTGCCAGGTTCCGATCAATCCCTGATCGAGGCCCTACTCGCCCCAACCCGGTTGTACGGCGCCCTGGTGAAGGCCCTCAAGCAAGCCGCCATCCCCCTCCATGGCATGGCCCACATCACCGGCGGCGGCCTGCCTGAAAACCTGCCCCGCTGTATCCCGGCCGGCCTCCATGGGGTCATCGATCCGGCGAGCTGGTCACGGCCAACGTTGTTTGGCTGGTTGCAAGCCGCCGGCGACGTGCCAGAGGCAGACCTCTGGAACACCTTCAACCTCGGGGTGGGCTACTGCCTTGTGGTGCCACCGGAAGCCCTGGAATCCACCCTGGCCACCTGTGAGCAAGCGGGATATGCCGCCTGGTGCCGCGGCTCGGTGGCCAATGGGGAAGCACCGGCGACGGGGCTCGCCGGCCTGCCCTTTGAAGCCTGAGCAGCGCGCTTAAAACGGGGCCTCAAAAGGCCTGGGGTGGAGTCGCATATGCATCACCTTGCGGGGAACCGCCCTCAAAGCGATGGCCGTTTGCGTAAGGTTCGGCCCACGGACACCACAACCCGAGGGGCGTGGTGGGCTTAACGACGTTGAGATCAGTTAGTTGGTTCCCATGAATAGTGGTTTGTCTACAGGGCAGCGCATTACCCGGCGACGCAGTTCGGCTGGCCCGGCCCAGCCCGTGCGGCCCCAGCGCCCCAGGGAGCTGGTTGGGGCCCCCCAGCGGGGTATGGGTCAAACCAATGGTGGGCAGGGAAGTGGCGGCATGCGTCCCACCTTCTTGACCCTGCGTGACCACGGCAAGGTGTACGTGGCCGACTTACCCCGCCTCTCCGATGGCCAACTGGCCCACGTGGCCAAAGAGGTGCAGGAGGTGCTCGAGAGCCTCACCCGGCGGCTCGATGAACTCGATGGCCAGCCGTTCCTCTCCCAAGCCGAACAAGACACCCGGATTCGCGCCGCCACCAAACGCGATGTCACCGAGCGCTTCACCCGCGCCATCTGTGAAGAGCAGGAACTGCGGCGCAACAATCCCGCCCTACGGGCCGCCGCCGGCGAATCCCTTGCCCGGGCTTTCCTGGAATTGGCGCGCCACCGGCTGCCCGGCTCCACGTTTGATTCCCTGCTGCAAGAGGCCCTCACCGCCTGTGGTCCGGAAGCGGCTGGAGTTGAGGAGGCGATCCCTAGCCCCGTGGTGCCCCTGGTCCGCCCGCCTGCCATGCCGGTGGTTCTCACCCCAGAAGCGATCTAGGCACTCTGAAACGGGTTGGCTGGCATCCGGGCCTGGGCGGGCAGCCCAAAGGCCACCCCATCCAGCTCGAGCCGCTCGGCCTCGCTGAGCTGCCATGCCAGGGCGGCCGCCGCCTGTTGCACCTGCTGAACCCGCCGCAGGCCAGGGATGGGCATGGCCCCATGGGCGCGGCACCAATTCAGCGCCACCGCAGATTTAGGGGCGCCATGGGCTTGGCCGATCCGCTCCATCAGCTCAAACAGGGAACCCAAAGCAGGGCCTATACGCCGAAACAAGCCCCCCCTCGGACCCTGGGGCCGATCGCCAGGCACCCCAGCCAACAGGCCTAGGGCCAGGGGGCTATAGGCAATCAGCTCGATTCCCAGGTCGCGGCAGACCTCGGCCACCCCGCCGGGCTGCAAAGGATCTGGGGCCAGCAAGGACAGCTGCACTTGCACGCTTTTGAGGGCGACGCCCCGCTGGGCCAAGTGCTGATGCAACTGACGCAGTCGCACCGGCCCCATATTGGAAACGCCAAGCTCCGCCACCTCACCGCGGGCCACCAAATCGGCGAGGCCCTCCAGCAGGGGGCCCTCCTGCCATGGGGCATAGCGGGCGGTGCTCCAGTGCAATTGCACCCGATCGAGCTTGCCGCCAAGCCGCTGCTTGGAGGCCGCAAAGCCCCGGTCGTAGCCGCGGCGGCCTAACCGCCAGGGGAAGGGCGCCAACTTGGTGGCAACGCAAAGCTTCTGTTGATCTGCGGCACAGAGACCGGCACAAAACTGGCCCAACAGCGCCTCACTACGGCCGTTGAAACGCCCGGTGCCGTAGGAATCTGCGGTATCAAAAAAGTGAAGCCCCACCCCCACGGCCTCCAAAAACGTGGCGTTCAGCTCCGGGTCCTGACTGGGGTTGTATCCCCACAACAACTGGTTGCCCCAGGCCCAGGTGCCCACACCGATCCCAGGAGCCGGGGCGGCATCAGCCGCCAAAAGAGCCTCGTCATGCGCCATCGTGAAGCCCTTCGTAGACGAAGATGCCGATCAATATGGGTGAACTGCTGCCAACTCCCCCTGTGACGCAGCTCCCCGGCAGCCCTTCCCCCGCCAGCACGGCGACCGACAAGGACCTGGAAAAGGTCCCGGAACCGGTGCTTTGCCACCACTGCGGCCGCACAGCCAGCAATGGGATCAGCTGCGAGGGCTATTGCGTGGCCGATTCCAATTACTGACGTGCCCCCCGTAAAGCCCCAAGGCGCTCTGCTCATCGGCCTCACGGGCTGCCTCGCCTGGGGCATGGCCCTAGCCCCAAAGGCCGGCAGCGAGAGCTTTGGGCGTTGGGAACAAACCCTGAACAGCTGCCAGATCCTGCATCAGCCCGCCAATCGCAGCAGCAAACAACCCAGCCAGGGTTGCCTCAAATTGAGGCTGGAACAGAACATCGAAGGCCTCCTCAGTGCCCGCTTTGTGGCCGCAGGGGAAGTGGTGGTCTTTGCCGGTGCCTTGGCCAAAGGCCAATTGCCCATGCGCTGCAACCGCGACGGCGCTTGCAAACCCCAGTGGCCCACCCAACTGGAGGTGAGCACCGTGGCGAGCGGCAGATTGGAACCCTCCGGATTACCCGCTGGTTTACCCCTGGCCCGGCTGGCCCGCGGAAACTGCGTGATCCAAGAGGACCGGATTGACTGTCATGCCCTGGCCGCCGATGGGGAACAGTGGCGAGCCGAGTCGGAGCTCTGAGGTAGCTCTGAGGTAATCGGTGGGTTACTTCTTGGTGGACTCAGGAGCCGTATCCGAGCTGTTCTGATGGCCATTGAGGTGCTTTTCGCAGGCAGCAGCTGGACCTGGGGCAGCAACCAACTGCATGGTTACAACCGAAAGGGATGAAGCCAGGACTAGTGCCATGGCTGCGAGGCGATTGACAGACATGGAACCTAAAAACTGATTTGCTAACCCTAGCTACGGCATGGCGAAAGGGAAGAAAACTGCCCTTAAGCGGCAAGTTGGTTTAAGCGACAAGTTGGTTCACCCATTCGAGCTGCCTCGGCAGACAAATGGACTGCAGGTCGTACTGGGCGATCGCGAAGTTGCGGGCGGCTTGGCCGAGGCGCTCTCGAGCGGCTGGATCGTCGAGGAGCTCGCAAATGCTGTTACTCAGGGCCTCATGGTCAAAGAAGTCGACCAAGCGGCCGGTGCGGCCGTCTTCGATGGCCTCACGCACCGGGGAGGTATCGCTGGCGACGATGGCACAGCCGATGCTCATGGCTTCCAGCAGGCTCCAGCTCAAGACAAAGGGATAGGTGAGATAGACATGAACCCTGGACACTCTTTCCCTATCAACACTTTGTCCCGCTCCTCCAACTCTCCACGGTTCATGTCTATCTCACCTATCCCTTT
>CANHGA010000094.1 GCA_947460085.1 Synechococcaceae cyanobacterium | reverse complement strand
GGGCACTGGTGGCAAGGGCGCAGCGCAGTAAAGCGTTGTGGCGCAGCAGTTCTCCGCGCTGGGCTTCTTGGGCTTGAAGCGTTTGGAGGGTTTGAATTTCGCTGCGCCGCGCCTGTTCGATGGCGGCCAGGGCTGAATCCTGCTGGAGCTGGTTCTGGGGTTGGTTCAGGGGTTGCAGCACCGGGATCAGGTGTTGGCTGGCCACCCAGGCATCGCGGAGGGCCATGTTGATCCCCTGGGCCCGCACAGGACTCATGGGGTGGGCCGCATCCCCCAGGAGCAACAGGCCGGGCTTCCACCAGCTCTCGGCCAATCCCACCTGCACGCTGAGCCGGGTGGGGGTCTGGAGCCCGCTGCCCGATTGGCCCAGCCAGCTGGCCAGATCAGGCGGGCATTGGCTCGCGAAGCTGGTGATCCACTCCTGGGGGCTGCGTTGGGGGGTGGGTTTCGTGGCATCCAGCACCCAACCCAGTTGGATGCCCCCAGTGGCGCTCTCAAACAGGCTGAAGACGCCCTGATGGCCCACCACGGTGGTGAAGTGGCCTTGGAGGGGGCTTGGGCTGGGGCCATCCAGGTCAAACCACAGCACATCGATGGGGCTTGAGCCGGTGCTGAGGCTGATTCCGGCTTCCTGGCGGAGCCGGGAGCTGCGGCCATCGCAGGCCACCACCACATCGGCAGCCAGCTGGCGCCCATCGCCCAAGACCACGCCAGCGATGCGACCGGCTTGCCAAATCAGCTGCTTGGCCGTGGTTTGGGCCAGAAGTTCCAGATGGTTGGTGGCCAGGGCTTGGCCCAGCACCCCATCGAGGAATGCCGGTTGGCTCACCAAGGTGCAAGGCCTTTGGGGATCTCCGCCCAAGGGTTCCGCGGCAGTGAACAGCTCGCGGCCATTCACCACAAACCGCCAACCGGCGAGGGGCCTGTGGGGTAGGGCCTCGAGCTGCGGCAGCAGGGCCATCTGCTCCAGGGCCGCTAGGCCGGAGGGCATTAGGGCCTCCCCGCGGAAGCAGCGCCGTTGGCCCGGGTTGCTTTCCACCAGGGTGACGCCAATTCCGGCGCGACTCAGCAGCAGGGCCAGGGTTGCGCCGGCGGGCCCGGCCCCCACGATCACCACCCTGGATGCGGGAGCTCCCATTGGGACGGGGGCTGCCTTAGACGAAGGAGTTGTAGTTACGGGTGTCGCTGCTGCTGGAGGGGGTGGCTTGGCCCATTAACTGGCCTTTTTTAGCCAGCAGGTAGTCCACCAGTTCCTGTTGTACGGCCAGGAGCTCCTTGGTGCAGCCTCGAAATGCTGCCCGGTGGCGAATTTCGTCGTGGCGGGTGTGGAGATCGCGCAGCATCAGCTGGATCGCATCCAGGGTGGGCGAATGGATTCGGGAGCTGGTTTGGGAATCCATTGCGTGACCGAGTGGGGGGTGGGGTGCTCTAAGCCAATGCTAGTTCTGAACTGGGGTGGGTCTACCGGCCGGGAGACGCCCACAGAGCCTCCGCTGCCGCGCTTGTTTTCTTTCCAGGCGAGCGGTGATGCCGAGCTCTGCCCCTCTCCAGAGCCGATTGATCTCCGCGGTGAAATGCTTGGCCAGCAGGGGCGACTCAATCACGAGGAGGGTTTCATCGTTTTGGTGGGCGGCACTGGGGCTCCAGTTGAAGGCGCCGGTGATCACGGTGCGCCCATCGATCACAGCGAGCTTGTGGTGCAGCTTGTCGCCGCGGGCTAGGCGCGGGGTGCCGAAGCCATCGAGGGGCTTGCGCCAGGGGCGATTGTTGGCCTCCACTTTGCAGTGGCGATCCGGCAGTTGGGTGCCAAGAAGATCGAGAATTTCGCTGAAGGATCGATTCGCAAAACCAGGATCGGCCAGCAGGCGGATGGCCCCACCCTTGGCCTGGAGGGTGGCCAGGGCATCGGCAATCCCCTGTTCCGACAACACAAAGAGGGCGAGGTCCACCGTCTTTTTGGTGGTGGCCAGCAGCTGCTCGAGCAGCAGTAAGCCCTGGTTGGGATCGCTGCGCCGGTGCGGAGCAAACAGCACCCCCACCCGGGTGGGCCCCACCATCACCTGCTGCAGAGCGCCCTCCCCTTTGGCAACGCCAAAGCGACTATCCGGCTTGCCGCCAGGTCCATCGCCCCACATCCGGTCAAATTCGGCCGCAAATACGGCCGCTAGCTCGGGGCTTTGAAAGCGAAGGAGGTGGTTCACATTCCCCCGCGACTGGGGATCATCCGGATCGCCATGGATGCAGGACGGCGTGAAATTTGTCGAACCCGCTACGATCACCTTGCGATCGACCACTAAAAATTTGTGGTGCATGAGGCCGCTACCGGCACTGCCATCGGCGGTGTCATCGATCATCGGTACGCCTCCCCGCTGCAGGATCAGCAGCGCATCACCCCAGCCCAGCTGCTCGAGTTGCTGGTGGCGTTTGCGTTGGTGTGGCACCAGATCCGCCAGGTGCTCCTCGCTCCAAGGGGTGCTGTAGGTGTTCTCGAGCACCACCTTCACGGATACCCCTTGGCGCCGTTTGGCTACCAGGGCTCCGGCCACCTTGGGCAGGGATAGCTCTTGCACTGCCACCAGGATCTCCTGTTTGGCCGTGGCAATGGTGCCGAGCACCAAGGCTTCGAGGTCGTCGCCTTGGCGCCAGCGACCGGTGATTGGACTGCGGTAGCGGTGGGCGCTGTTGTGGTTAAAGGCCACTTCGATGCCCGGGGGCAAGGGCAGGTTCTGGGCGGGTTTGCCAAGCAACTTTCCCTGGATGCTGCAGCCCCCGAGCAGTAGGGGAAGGGCAGCGCACGAGGCCCCAAGTCCCCATCGGGGTAAGCGCATCAATGGATTCACAGGGCCTGGAGCGGTTGCTTCCAGGTTTCCCACTGGCGGGCTTCCCTAGGGCGGAGGGCCCTAGGAGTGGCCAGGCATCTCGGCGGTGCGCAGCATCAGCACAAACCAGACCACGGCAATGGCCACAGCGCTGAGGACAGCGGCCGGGATGCCGGCCTGCTTCAGCACCAGCGGGACGACCAACGGGAAGGCCAGGGCGCCTGCCAACGGGGTAAAGGCAACCAAGGCTCGCTTCATCTGGGGTGCCTGACGGTGGAGAGGGATGGGCTTAGAACCACTCGGCAATGGCCTTGTCGGCAGGGTTGCTGTTGTCTTCAGGGGTGATCCGATTGAATTCGAGGGTGATGTTGCGCTTTTGCACGCCATCGGCCGCAACGGCTTCGATGGGATAAAGCTGCTGGCCATCCCGGAACGGCACTTGCACCCGGAAGGTGCCATCCGCTGAAAGGGGAACCACTTCCGTCCCGATGGTCAGCCGGGCTGAAGGGTCGGTGGCGCCATAAACGATCAGTTCGGCATCAGCAACCAACCAGAAGGCGCGCTGGCGAGCGGCCACGCCCCCAAGGCCAGATTCATGGCGGCCACTGGCCCACACCCCTGCCCCAGAGGCGTTGAGACGGTTGGCGTTGAGCTCCCCCTGATCGTCGAGTTCGTGGAAGGCTTCCGAGCCCCGACCCATGCCCATGCGTCGCACAGGGGAGGTGGCCGTTTGATAGAGGCGTTCGTGCAGGCCAGGATCGGCGGACTCCAGCGGGGTTGGCAGGGAGGTGGGGCTGGCCTCGAGCGAGAAGGGTACAAATTGATCGAGGATTTGCTCACTGGGGTGCATGGATGGCACCCTCGCCACGGAGGAGAACGCCAGGGAGATCCAGCCGCCACTGCCGCCTTTGCGATAGCCCAACTCCACGCGGTAATCGCGATCACTCAAGGGAACGGGCAGATACCACTCGGTGACATGGCTATCCACCACAATCTCTTGGAGGGTGTGGGGGTGGCTGGAGCCACCGGTTAGGCCGGTGACATCGGCTACCCGCAGGCAAAGTTGGCTGGCACCAGCGGCCTGGGCTTGGGCGCGATCCACCTCGGCGATTTCCCAGAACACGTATGCCCACTGGGGATCCCTGGGTAGGAACACCACATTGGTGGATCCTGACGGCCTAGGGGCTGGCGCCATTTCCGCCTCAATGGCCTTGAGGCTTCGCTTGGAATTGGCCTGGCGTGCTGCGATGGCTTCGAGCAGCTCGTCTTTGGTTTTCCTGCTGTACAAACCCACACCCAGTTGACTGGCGATGTCCCTGAGCTGGCGAAGGGTCATCAGGGCCAACGAAGAGAGGGTCTGGCTCACAGCTGAAGGATTCGTTTGGGATCAGTGTGGTCACTTTCCCATTGCCGCACTTCTTCCGGGCATGGCCGTCAGGAACCACTGACTTCAGAGGGTGCCTTTGGACACATCCTGGGCGACCACAAAAAAGGCGGCCGCAGGCCGCCTTTGGATGGTGTTGGGTCCAGCCTTGGCTGGGGCTGGGATCAGCGGCCGATGCTGCGGTAGGGAACTTTGGCCATGTAATCCATGCCGGTGTTGCCGGAGGAGCCTCCGCTGCTGCGCAGGGCAGGCAGGGTGCGCACCCAGGGGAGATAGTCCTCGGGGAATCCGCCCCGGCGCTGGCGGGCGCGCTCGGGGAAGGCCTTGACGGTGCCGGTGTACACCACTTGGGGGAAGCCAAGAATGCCGCGGTAGTAGGCCTCGTAGCGGGGGCTGGTGAGGTTGAAGGGGCTTTCGCCCAAATCACGGGAACCAACCACCCGATTGCGGTGGTAGGGAACGGGGTCGTAGCCGAAGTTATCGAGATACTCCTGACTGTTGAGGATGTCGTCGACAGCGCCCTTGATGCCGCGGGTCATGATCACGGCTGACCAGGCAATCTCTTCGGACTTGCCGTGGACAGGGCGGCCCAGCAGCTTCTCCACCAGGTGGCGGGCCACCCGGTAGTTGCTGTTGAGGTTGTAGAAGCTGCGGGTGAAGGTGTCCGACAGGCACAGGGAGCGGATGAACTCCCGGACGTTGATTTGGCCGTCGCGCAGCTGGCTTTCCAGGGTGCGGTCCCGGTCGACCTTGAAGGCGTGAAAAAAGATTTGGCGGTAGGCCGCTTCGATCACGAAGTTTTGATCTTCGCGATCCATGGCCTTGTCCATGGCGACGGCCTTGGGATCCTCATCCGAACCCACCCGCAGAGCCTTGACCCGCGAGTTCTGGGTAGTGGGTGCGTATTTCAGGAGGGGCAGGGCCACGCGACTTCAGCTTCACTCGCATCGGATCGTAGAAGTGCGGCCTGGGCTGGGTCCGCCCTGTTGGGGCAGGACTCACAGTCCGTAACGTTCAAAGCGCTTTCCGCTGGGCCGCTGGTTAGGGCCGCTGGTTAGGCCAGCCTGGTCTCGACGCAGAAGGAGGCCGTGTTCGAGAGGCCTTCCACCGTGCTGGTGCGCAGGCGCACGTTGGGCCCCGCAAAGCTGAAGCGCTCCAGGCTGTTCATCGTTTCGTAGCTGGTGGTGAGCAGCAACTCGTCGCGTTCATCCATGGCGAAGTGCCCCGCCACGGGGGCGGTTTCCGCGTAGCCCCGATCCCGCAGCAGCAGCCCTTGGCGGCCCTGGCCATCGGTGGGGATCAGGCCGAAAACGCTCTCCCCTTCATGGGCCTCGCCGGCTTTGTCCCAGGCCATCGAGGCGTTCCAGGTCACCCGGCAGCCCCCGGCAAGGGCAGCGGGATCTTCGCCGTGCAGCTCGGCGATGGCGATCAGCCGGGGGTCAGCGGCGTCAAGTTCGACCACCTCAATGAAGGATCCCCCCGCCTCGGCCCGGCGGTGCAGCAGGTGGTGGCTGCTGCGCTGGGAGCGCCAACGGCCACAGCTCAACCGGAAAAAACCGATGGCATCGGCGATGGCTGGACTCGAAACGGCTGAACTCATGGCAGAGGTGCTGGGGGCTCGCCCGGCAAAGGCGTTGTTGGAGGGATGATCGCAAGCCGGTCGTTGGCTGAGGCGGTGGCCCAGGTGATGAGGTCCCTGAGCTCCAGGGCCAGGGGGCCGCGCCCGAGCGGTTGGGCGATGGCCTCTAGTTGATGGGCCGTTGCCACCAGTTGATCGGCGAAGGCGCGGGCGAAATCCACGTCGCCGCCTAGGGCCTCCTGCTGCAGCGCCCAGGCCACCAGGGTGGCGTGATCGGGCACGGTCTCTGGTTGCGACCCGGCCCCACGGGGATCGCCTGTCACGGCTTGGAGCGTGCGCAGACCGTGGGCGAGCAGCCGCAGGTGGTGGCGCTCCAGGGCGGGCAGAAGCGTGGCCTCCAGTTCGGCCAGCTCCCCTCCCGAGAGTGGGCTTTTAGGTGGCGTCACTCGGTACCAAGCGGAATCCACAGGAGTGGCCCTGCTCGAAACGCCATTGCACCCGTTCCACCTGGCAGTCGGGAAAGGTGTGGCGAATCAACTGGAGTTCCTGGTCACAGACGCAGGGGAACTGCTCGGCGATGCGCATCACAGAACAGTGGAATTCACTCATGACCCAGCCGTCGCCGTCGGCGCTGCATTCCGCCACATAGCCCTCGTGGCGGCGCAGGTCGACCAGGCGCTCGAGCCGCTCCTGGAGGCTGCCCTGGCCAACCCGGTCGCGGTAGTCGCCGGCTTTTTGGAGGGCCTGGTGCTCCAGCAGGTTTTGGACCAGTTCTGGCGGCAGGCTGCCGGCCATCGACTCCAGCAAGCTGAGGGCGAAATGCTCACTGCCATCGGGGAATTGCCCCTGGCCCTTGCTGGTGAGATGCCAGCGGTTGCTCGGCCTGCCGGGCCCCTCGGCGGCTGGGCAGGCCTGTACCAGGCCGTCGTCTTCCAGGCTGCGCAAATGGCGGCGCATGACCTGGACCGACACACCAAGCGAGTCAGCCAATTCGGCGGCGGTGGCTTCGCCTTTGCGCAACAGCAGGGCTAAGGCCGCCGTGCGGGTGGGGGCTTGAACGCTGTCGGCCCGTGGGGCTGAGGCGGGGGTTGGCAGGCTGGTGGCGCCCATCGCAGTCACCGATCCCCCACGCCAATACCCCATACCATGCCACGCCCATGGCAGGTTTGGGGCTTCGGGCCGCAGGGATCAGTTGGATGGATCCGTTGGGTAGAAGGGCAGGAGGCACAATGGCTCCAACCCCACTGCCCGAGCCTTTGCCCTAGGCTCCAATGGTATCGAAACCTTGGTGTTTCGTAACTGGGTTGGGCGGGTTCCAAGCCCCTTGATCGCTTTCTTTCGCGACCCCCTTTCGTTATGTCCGACGCTGCGGCCAACTCCTCGCCTGCCGGTGCTGCTCCTGGTGCACCCACAGCCTCTGACAGCCTTGATGTGATCCGTAAGTTTGCCGAAACCTACGCCCAGCGCACGGGCACCTATTTCTGCAGCGACCCTGGCGTCACGGCGGTTGTGCTGGCTGGATTGGCCAAGCACAAAGACGAACTGGGCGGCGCCCTCTGTCCATGTCGCCACTACGAAGACAAGGAGGCGGAAGTGTCTCAGGCTTTCTGGAATTGCCCCTGCGTACCCATGCGTGAGCGCAAGGAATGTCACTGCATGCTTTTTCTCACCGAAGACAACGCGTTCCGCGGTGACCAACAGACCATCAGTCTGGACGAGGTGAAAACCCTGTCCGCCGGATAGGCGGATTCATCCCATGAGCACCACTGCCACCGTTGGCGATTTGGTTTCCCAGCCGTACAAATACGGCTTCGTAACCGACATCCAAACCGAAAAAATTGCCAAGGGCCTCAGCGAAGATGTGGTCCGGTTGATTTCCGCGAAGAAGGAGGAGCCCTCCTTCTTGCTCGACTTTCGGCTGAAGGCCTATCAGCAGTGGCTCAAGATGGAAGAGCCCGATTGGGCTGCCTTGGGCTATCCCAAGATCGATTATCAAGAGATCATTTATTACGCAGCTC
>CANHGA010000093.1 GCA_947460085.1 Synechococcaceae cyanobacterium | reverse complement strand
GATTGGTTTGAAGCGTTCGTCAGGGCTTGTTTGTGCGAGTTCCGCTCGATGGGCACGCCCGCCGCTTTGAGCAGGGATTCGCCCAGCCGGTTGGCGGCCCTCGAGCCCAAATGCAGTTGCTCGCCGCGTAGCCGCAAGCTCGGCTTGAGCCCCCGATGGCCCAGGGCCAAGGCCACCTCCACGGCCGCTGCCCCCCCGCCAAGGATGGACATCGCTTGGGGTGCTTCCAGGCCGTGGCACCAGGCCAAAAAGGGTTCCAGGGGCTTCACCGGTAAGGGCCCTGGGCTGCCCTCGCCGCTTCCCCCACCTTCTGCCGCACCCACTTCCGCACCCACATCGAGGCTGAGCAGATCCCAGGCCAAAGCCGGCCTGCCCTCCAGCACCAGCTCCTGGCGGGCAAGATCCACAGCAGTGATCCCCGCCTGCACGAAGCTGACGCCGGTCAGGGCGCACAGCCGCCTGAGATCGATGGCGCACTCCTCTGGGCCGTAGAGGCCTGCCACCAGGCCAGGCACCATGCCGGAATAAAGGGCTGTGCTGTGGCGGTTCACCAGGGTGATCAGGCCAGGGGGGCGCCGCTTGGGGTGCATGGCCCAGAGGCGCAGCACCAGGGCATGGCTATGGCCACCGCCAGCGAGCACGAGTTGCTTGGTGGTCACGGGCTTAGGGCCAGGCGCTACGAAGGTCAAAATGACACCGACCTCACCAGCTCGCCATGACCAGTCCTCCTGTCGTGGTGGCCGTTCCCGCTCGCTTGGAATCGGCCCGGCTGCCCGGCAAGGTGATGGCCGACATCGGCGGCCAGCCGATGCTGCGCCGGGTGTTGGAGCGTTGCGCCCAGGCCAAGGGCGTTGCTGCGGTGGTGGCTTGCACCGATAGCGAGATCGTTCAAGAGGCTGCCGAGGGCTGGGGGTATCGCGCCCTGCTCACCCCCCAATCCTGCAGCTCCGGCAGTGAGCGCTTGGCTTGTGTGGTGGATGAGCTGGTGGCAGCCGCCGGAGGCCAGGCGTTCGATCAGACCTTGGCTTTCGATCAGACCCTGGTGATCAATGTGCAGGGGGATCAGCCGTTGTTGGATCCGGCCATCATCGAGGCCATGGTGGAGCGCTTTGCGGCCCTGGATCGGCCCGCCGTGCTCACGCCTGTGTATCCCCTGGCAGCCGCCAAGCTCCACGACCCCAACGTGGTCAAGGTGCTCCGCGCCCATGACGGCCGCGCCATCACCTTCTCCCGCAGCGCCCTGCCCCATGTGCGCGATCTGGACCCCGACCAGTGGACCAGCCGCACCACCTTTTGGGGCCATGTGGGGCTGTATGGCTACCGCGCCGATGTGTTGGCCGGCTGGCAGGCCTTGCCTGTTTCGCCCCTCGAAGCCCTCGAAAAACTCGAGCAGTTGCGCCTGATCGAAGCCGGCATCCCCCTGCTCACCTACGAAGTGGCGGCGGATTGTTTCTCGGTGGATACCCAGGAGCAGTTGGAGCAGGCCCGGGCGCTGGTGGCGGCTAATCCCGTCTAGCTATTGGTGTCGCGCCAACCCTCCCGGCTCAGGGTTTGCCAATGGCCCCGCTGGTGCAGCAGCAGTTCGGCCAGTTCCCGCACGGCCCCATCGCCGCCGTTTTGGCGCAGCACCAGATCGGCTTGGCGGCGCAGGCCCCTGGCCCCATTGGCGGGGCTCACCAGCAGACCCACGGCTGGTCGCACCGTCAGGTCGTTGAGGTCGTCGCCGATGAAGGCGGTGTGGCTGCGCTCCAGGCCCAGCTGATCCAGCAAGTCTTGGAGGGCAGCCAGCTTGTCGCCCACACCCACCAGGCAATGGCGGATATCCAGATGGCGCGCCCGCTGCTCGATGGCGCCACTGCGGCCGCCGCTCAAGAAAGCCACCTCGATGCCTGAGCGCTGCAGCATCCGAATCGCCAGGCCGTCGCGCACATCGAAACGCTTCACCACACCTCCGCTCTCGTCGTAGTGGAGGCCGCCATCGGTGAGTACCCCATCCACATCACACACCAGCAGGCGCACCTGCTTGAGGCGTTTGGAGACCAGCAGGCGGCGAATCACAGGCGCCTCACAGCACGCTCACCGCAGTTCCGTCAGCCACCACGCTGCGCAGGGCCACCAATTGGCTGAGCAGGGCCTTGAGGCGGTGTAGGGGCACCATGTTGGGGCCATCGCTGAGGGCAACCGTGGGATCGGGATGCACCTCGAGGAACAGTCCATCCACGCCCACCGCCACCGCCGCCCGGGCCAGGGGCGCCACAAATTCCCGCTGGCCACCTGAGGTGGTGCCCTGGCCGCCGGGCTGTTGCACGGCGTGGGTGGCATCAAAGATCACCGGGCAGCCCAGGGCCTGGAGCTGGGGCAGGCTCCGGTAATCCACCACCAGGGTGTTGTAGCCAAAGCTGCTGCCCCGTTCGGTCAGCCAGAGGCGGCCGCTGGCGGGATCCAGGCCTGATTCCGCCATCTTGTTCACCACCTGGGCCATGTCCCAGGGGGCGAGAAACTGGCCCTTTTTCACATTCACCACCTTCTCTGTGCCCGCCACGGCCTGGGCTGCGGCTTCCAACAGATCGGTTTGGCGGCAGAGGAAGGCTGGGATCTGGAGCACATCCACGACCTGGGCGGCGGCAGCGGCCTGGTGGCTTTCGTGGATGTCGGTGAGCACCGGCACCCCAAAGCTCTCGCCCACCTCTTGGAGGATTTTGAGGCCCTCATCGGTGCCAGGCCCCCGATAGGACTTGCCGGAGCTGCGGTTGGCCTTGTCGAAGCTGGCTTTGAACACGTAACGGATGCCCAGCTCCTGGCAGATGCCGCTCACCTGTTCGGCAACCTGCAGCACCAGATCACGGCTCTCGATCACACAGGGCCCGGCGATCAGGGTGAGGGGCTTGGCGCTCATGGCTTAGGGGCGGCGGCCGCAGAGGCTGCCTGATTCGAGGTGAACCCAGCCTGCACCAGATCGTGCAACCGCAGCAGCCCCACCAGCTCGCCGCCATCGATCACCGGCAGCACCGAGAGGGCCTGGGATGGGTTGCGCTCCATCACTCGCAACGCCTCGGCGGCCAGGGTGTCTGGGGTCACGCTGATCGGATCGCTGGTGGCCATGGCGCTGGCCTGCACGCTCGCCCAGGCCTCCGGCGGATGGCGTTGCAGGGTGCGGCGCAGGTCGCCGTCGGTGATCAGGCCACCGCTGCCGCCACCGCTGATGCCGGCCCCCCGCACCCAGGCGGCGCCCAGGCTGCCCTTGCCGTTGGTGGGCCGGGTGAGCTGGCCGATCACGGCGCTCAAGGGAGCCTCTGGCGCCAGGGGCTCAAGCTCGCTGGCCGGCACCATCAATTCGGCCACGGTGAGGGTGAGTTGGCGGCCAAGCGATCCGGCCGGGTGGTTGATGGCGAAATCTTCTGGGGAAATGCCGGCCCGCTCCATCCACACCGCCGCTAGGGCATCGCCGATGGCCATGGCCACGGCCGTGCTGGCGGTGGGGGCGAGGTTGAGGGGGCATACCTCCCGGTCGACCGAGCCATCCAGCACCACGTCGCAGCCACGGGCCAAGGCCGAATCAATCCGGCCCACCAGGGCGATGCGACCGGTGCCGCGGCGTTTCAGGTGGGGAAGGATCGCCAGGAGCTCCTCTGTTTCGCCGCTGTTGGAGAGCAGCAGGGCTACGTCGTCGGCGGCCACGATCCCCAGGTCGCCGTGCAGGGCGTCGGTGGGGTTGAGGAACACGGCCGTTAGGCCGATCGAGGAAAAGGTGGCGGCAATTTTGCGGGCCACGATGCCGCTTTTGCCCACGCCCGTCACCACCAACTTTGCCCGGCGCGAGCGGCAGCCCAGCAGCAACTCCAGGGCCGCTTCCACCTGTTTGCTACTCAGCCGTACGGCGGCCGCGGCGATGGCCGCGGCTTCTTCCTGCAGGCAGCGGCTTAGGGCAGAAGCGGGGCCTTGTGGAGTCGCTAGGGGTGCTGGCAACACGGAGGGCCCTTGGTTAAGGCCATTGTTTCAGGCCCCATAGCCATCGGGGTTGGCGTTCTGCCAGGCCCAGCCATCGCGGCACATATCCGCGAGGGTGCGGCTGGTGCGCCAGCCCAGGCGCTGGGCGGCCAGCGACGGATCTGCCACGGTGATCGCCGCATCGCCCGGCCGCCGCTCCACGATTGTCAAGGGCACCGGGCGGTCGCTGGCGGCCTCAAAGGCGGCTGCCACCTCCAGCACTGAATGGCCCTGGCCGCTGCCCAGATTGAGGGTGAGCAGCTGGGGGGCTTCCGCCAGCAGCACATCGAGGGCGGCGCGGTGGCCCTCGGCCAGGTCCATCACGTGGATGTAATCGCGCACGCCGCTGCCATCGGGGGTCGGCCAGTCGCCGCCGTACACCTGCAGCCGCTCCCTCCGCCCCACGGCCACCTGGCTCACGAATGGGAAGAGGTTGTCGAGGATGCAGGAGAGGTCTTCGCCGATGCGGCCACTGGGGTGGGCGCCCACGGGGTTGAAGTAGCGCAGCCGGGCGATGCGCCAGCCGGGCTCGCTCGCTGCCAGATCGGCCAGCAGTTGCTCCACGGCAGCCTTGCTGTGGCCGTAGGGGTTGATGGGGTGGACGGGGGCCTGTTCGGAAATGGGCACCTGCTCAGGCAACCCATACACGGTGCAGCTGCTGCTGAACACCAGGCTGCGGCAGCCGTGGGCCTGCATGGCGCCCACCAACTGGCGCGACCCCGAGAGGTTCACATCCCAGTAGCGCAGCGGCTCGGCCACCGATTCCCCCACGGCCTTGAGGCCAGCGAAGTGAATCACCGCATCGGCGGGCTTGCCGCCCAGCGCTGAGCAGGCAGAGAAAGCCTTCTCCAGATCGCACTGCGAGCGGATGTCGCCCTCAATCACCTGGAGCCGTGCTGCGGCCCCAGGGCCCGCCAGCTCCGCCACCCGCTTCAGGGCTTCAGGGGAACTGTTGGCATAGCTATCGAGCACCACCAGCCTGTGGCCCGCTTCCAGCAGCACCAGAGCTGTGTGGCTGCCGATAAAGCCGGCGCCGCCGGTGATCAGGAGGTTGGCCAATCAAGTCCCGTTCGCTTGGGCCCAGGCTATGTCAATCTCTTAGCTAGATCGGCGCCTTCACCGTGATTTCGGTGGGCACGCTATTAACAACGCACTAGCTCGCCCAGTGTCTACTCCCGCCACTGCCAAAACAGCCCTAATCACGGGAATTACGGGGCAAGACGGCAGTTATCTGGCCGAGCTGCTCTTGGAGAAGGGCTATGTGGTGCACGGGATCAAGCGCCGGGCCAGCAGCTTCAACACCAGCCGGATCGATCACCTCTATCAAGATCCCCACGAACAGGAGCCACGGCTTGTTCTCCACTACGGCGATCTAACCGACTCCACCAATTTGATTCGGATCATCCAGCAGGTGCAGCCCGATGAAATTTATAATTTAGGTGCCCAAAGCCATGTGGCTGTGAGCTTTGAGGCTCCGGAATACACGGCCAATAGCGATGCGCTGGGCACCTTGCGGATTCTGGAGGCAGTGCGGATGCTGGGCCTCACAGAGAAAACCCGGATCTACCAGGCGAGCACCTCAGAGCTGTATGGCCTGGTACAAGAGATTCCCCAAAAAGAAACCACACCGTTTTATCCCCGCAGCCCCTACGGGGTGGCCAAGCTCTATGCCTACTGGATCACGGTGAACTACCGCGAGGCCTACGGGATGTATGCCTGCAATGGCATCTTGTTCAACCACGAATCACCGCGACGGGGTGAAACGTTTGTGACCCGTAAGATCACCCGGGGTTTGGCGCGTATTGATGCAGATCTGGATCAATGTTTGTTCATGGGCAACCTCGATTCGTTGCGTGATTGGGGCCATGCCCGCGATTACGTGGAGATGCAGTGGCGGATGCTGCAACAGGACACACCCGAAGATTTCGTGATTGCCACCGGCCGCCAGGAAACGGTGCGGCGCTTCATTGAACTGGCTGCTGAGCAGCTCGGTTGGGGTGGTGGCACTGGGCCCGCCATCCAATGGGATGGGGAAGGCCTTGAGGAAGTGGGCCGCCGCGCCGACACCGGTGCCGTGGTGGGGCAGATCGATCCGCGCTACTTCCGCCCTGCCGAGGTGGAAACCCTGCTGGGTGATCCCACCAAGGCCAAGGAAAAACTGGGCTGGACCCCCACCACAACCCTCGAAGAACTGGTGGCTGAGATGGTGGCGACGGATAAGGAGGAAGCGGCCAAGGAAGCCCTGCTGCGCCGCAAGGGTTTTGCGGTGGTGGGCTCGATGGAGAATCCACCGTCTAATGCTGGGGCGGCGATTGCAAATTCAGCGAGTAAAGGAGACGAGGCGTGATGTCTTCCCCAGCGGTTGGCGATTCTGAAAAGCTGATCTCACCAGCCGATCGGATCTATGTGGCCGGTCACCGGGGTATGGCGGGGTCGGCCATCTGCCGGGCGCTGGTGGCCAAAGGCTATGGAGAAGCAGGTGGTGGTGCCTTGCTTACCGCAGCCCGCAGCGAACTGGATTTACTGGATCCGGTTGCTGTTGCGAATTGGTTTGCTGTTAACAAGCCGGATGTGGTGATTTTGGCTGCGGCGAAGGTGGGCGGTATCCATGCCAATGCCACCTATCCAGCCGATTTTCTGCTGGACAATCTCAAGATTCAAAACCATGTGATTGAAACGGCCTGGCGCAGTGGCGTGAGGCGCTTGCTTTTCCTGGGAAGCAGTTGCATTTATCCCAAATTTGCTGAGCAGCCGATCCAAGAGGAGGCTCTGCTCGCCGGGCCCTTGGAGCCCACCAATGCGTGGTATGCGATTGCCAAGATTGCTGGGATCAAGCTGTGCGAGGCCCTGCGTCAGCAGCATGGTTTTGATGCGATCAGCCTGATGCCCACCAATCTCTATGGGCCCGGTGATAACTACCACCCCACCAATAGCCATGTGATGGCTGCCTTGATTCGTCGGTTTCATCAAGCTGTTGAATCCAATGCACCATCGGTCACCTGTTGGGGTACAGGAACTCCTTTGAGGGAGTTTTTGCATGTTGATGATCTTGGGGCGGCCTGTGTGTTTGCCTTGGAGAACTGGTGCCCAAGTAGAGATGAGTTGCAGTATCTCAACGTTGGCACTGGCGTGGATCTTTCGATCCATGATTTGGCTCATTTAGTGGCCAAAGCCGTTGGCTATGAAGGAGATATCTAATGGGATTCCAGCAAGCCCGATGGCACGCCGAGGAAGCTGTTGGATGTGTCAAAGCTCGGGGCCATGGGCTGGCGCGCAGCAATTCCCCTTGCTGAAGGACTGGGCAAGACCTACGCGGTTTTTCAAGAAACCTTGCTGACTACCCCATTAGTCTCAGAGGAATAGGTTCTGAGAAAGATGGAGACTGGGATCCGCACCATCTGCTGCATCGGTGCGGGCTACGTGGGCGGCCCCACGATGGCCGTGATCGCGGACCGCTGCCCTGGGATTCAGGTGACTGTGGTGGATCTCAACGCCGAGCGCATCGCTGCTTGGAACGATCCCGATCTCTCAAAGTTGCCTGTTTATGAGCCCGGGCTTGATGCGGTGGTGGGCCGCTGCCGGGGCCGAAATTTGCACTTTTCCACCGCCGTTGACGCCGCGATTGCGGATGCCGACATGGTGTTTCTCTCGGTGAACACCCCCACCAAGACCAAGGGTCTCGGAGCCGGCCAGACCAGTGACCTGCGCTGGATTGAGGCCTCCGCCCGCCAGGTGGCGGCCTGCGCCCGCGGCCACACGATCGTGGTGGAGAAAAGCACCCTGCCAGTGCGCACGGCGGAAGCGGTGCAGGCGATCCTTGGGGCGTCAGCTC
>CANHGA010000092.1 GCA_947460085.1 Synechococcaceae cyanobacterium | reverse complement strand
GATTTCCGCCATTGGTTTGCCCGGGGGGTGGTGCTTTTGGACCACTGCCCCGATGCCGTGATGCCCGAGGTCGAGCGTCTGGCCCTGCGCGACAAGTTGGAGCTTGCCAATCGCGAACTGGCAGCGGCTTGCAGCCTGCGCCAGGCCACGCCGGCCCCCATGGCCCTGGAGATGGCAACCCTGGCCCCTTGGCATCAGCTGGTGCTCTCGGTTTGGACGCTCTCGTCGAATTTGCGCAGGGCTGGCGTGCAACTCCCCGAGGCGGCCAAGGGCTCCTAGGCGCCCTGGCTGGCCTGGCGGTTGCGTGCCAGGGAGGCGTTGTAGAAGCTGATGAGTTCCCTGGAGCTCTTGACGGGCTGGCCGTAGTGGCTCGCCCCCCGTCGATTGGGCAGGGAGGCCCATTCCTTGGCCAGGGCCGCGAGGGTGGGGGCATTCAGGCCGTGGCGATCCAGGTTTGCCAGCACCCCACGCCGCTGCACCAGGTACAGGGCCGCCATGTCTTGGCTGGGGGCTTCAAAGTTGGTGAGTTTCAAGGTTTTGGCCACCGCCTTCCACGTGCTGGGCAGGAATTGGTAGGCCCCTGCCGCGGCGCTGGTGTAGCGGCGATGGACGATTTGCTCGGGATGGCGCCGCAAGCTGCTGCAGAGACTGCCTCCGTAGATCACCCGATACCCCTCCGGGCGGCCCCCTCGCCAGGTCCCCTCTGCGTAGCGGATGGTGTCGAGCAGGGCCCGGCGTTCTGGGGTGATGGCGAAGGGGAGCCGGCGTGCAGCGGCGGGTTTGGCGATGGCTACGGGTTGCCGCATGGGCCCAAGCGCAAGGGGCCGGGTCGATGGTTCAGCTGCGAGCGAGTTGCCAAAGGCAGTGAGGCCAACGGCTGTGAGACTAACTGCGGTGAAACCAAGGGCAGTGGAAGCTGTGGCCTTGATCAACAAAGCGCCCCGGCCTTTTGGTCTGGGGCCGTTCAGTTTTGGACTGTTCAGATTGGGACTGGCTGGGTTCCATCAGCCTCTGCTGTTGCTTGCGGGCCTCATACCCCCCTGGCCTGGGGGGTGGACAAAAGCGTCCAAGGATGCAGGGAAGGGCTGCCCAGTCCTGGTCTCAGTCGAGAGCAATGCGATGCACCGGCGCGGCGCCGTGATGCATCAGTGCGGCTGATCAATGTCGCGGGCACTGTTCAGTCAAGCTTGGGATTGCTGGGACGCAGGTAGAGATCGGTGTGGTCCTGGTTTCAGGGGGCTCCCGACCTGGGAGGCCTCGAGGAACCCCAGGGAGGAGCGAACGTTGTGAAGGGTTGCCTGGGCCACCTCTGAGGCCTTGAGCTGGCCAGCTTTCAAGACCGATTCCAGGTAGCCAGGCTCCGCCCGCAGGTCCCGGTAACGCCCCTGGATGGGGCTGAGGGCTGCCACGGCCGCCTCGGCCAGCAGGGGCTTGAAGGTGCCCCAGCCCATGGGAGCGCATTCGGCTAGGGCTGCAGCACGGCCCTTGCCGCTGAGCAGGGCATAGAGACCCAGCAGGTTGTCGGCTTCTGGCCGGTCTGGATTGCCAAATTCCAGGCCCATGGTGGGATCGGTCTTGGCCCGTTTGATCTTTTTGGTGATCAATTCAGGGGGGTCCAGCAGGCTGATCCGGGATCCCTCGTTGGGATCGCTCTTGCTCATTTTGTTGGCGCCATCGGTGAGGCTCATCACCCGGGCACCCTCTTGAAGGATCAGGGGCTCAGGCACTTTGAGCACGGCGATCTCTTCGCCGGCTTCGTCCTTGCCGCCAAAACGGCTGTTGATCCGCTGTTGGGCAATGTCGCGGGCCAGTTCCAGGTGCTGTTTTTGGTCTTCGCCCACGGGCACCAAATCGGCGCCGTAGAGAAGGATGTCGGCCGCCATCAAGATCGGGTAGTCCAGCAGGCCCACGGACACTTGGTCGCCTTGCTTGATGGCCTTCTCCTTGAACTGGATCATGCGCTCCAGCCAGTTGAGCGGCGTGACGCAATTCAGGAGCCAGCACAGCTCGCTGTGGGCAGCCACATGGCTTTGCACAAAAACCGTGGATTGCTTTGGATCAATGCCGCAGGCGAGATAGAGGGCCGCCGTCGTCAGCGTGTCCTCGGCCAGTTGGCCGGGGTTGTGCGGAACGGTGATGGCATGCAGGTCCACGACACAGAAAAAGGTGTCGTGGGTTGGTTGCAGGTCAACCCAATTGCGGATGGCCCCAAGCCAATTGCCCAGGTGCAGCGAGCCGGTGGGCTGAACACCGGAAAGAACCCTGGGCCTTGGCATCGGGATCAGGCCTCGCTGGTCTGAACGCTGGCTCCCTCCTGGGACTCGGCGCCTGCCAGTTCTTCAACCACCGCCGGTTCGGCCTCGGAAGGCTCAGCCTCGTTGGGGGAAGACTCGGAAGCTTCTGGTGCGTCGGCCGGCGCAGCGGGAACGGCGGCTGGGGGCTTGCTGGGGCGTGCGAAGGGGTTGGCCCGGGGAGCGCGATCCTGGCCGCCACCACCTTGACCACGACCACCTTGGCCGCCATCCCGGCCGCGTCCCTCGGGGCGGCCACCACCACCTTGGCGCTGGGACGTTGCTTGGGAGCGCTGTTGGGCAACCAGCTCATCAAGTTGGCCGTCTTCCAACATCTGGGCCACGGTGCGGATCGTGAAGCCAAGGGCTGCCACGGTGGAGCGCAGCTGGAAGGCCTCTTGCACGGTTCTGGCCGCGCGCATTTCGTTGTCGCTTAAACGGATCCGAAATCCGCCCTGCTCCCGGTTGCCCCCTTGACGGTTGCCGCCTTGGCGGCCTTCTTGTCCCCGGGAATCCTGGTCCCGACCACCTTGGGAGGGGAAGTCCTGCCGAGAAGAAGTTGTGTCGTCGGCCATCGCCGCAGCCCTGCAATCAAAGGCAAGTGTGCCGTACCGGCTGGCCCTATGGGTCGAGCCAGTGGAGGCGGTGGGATTCCGCCTGGTTTGCCCGGGCCAGCACCAGCAAGGGCAGGCGGCGCGGTTTGCCGCTGGCCCAGGGTTCCCGATAGGACTCCACCAGCTGGAGATAGGTGGTCAGGGTCCAGTCGTGGTTGCCCCGCTCTTGCCGATCCCAAAAGCGCTGCAGGGCCTGTTGACAGGCCGCTGGGCCAAAGTCTTGCCAGCACTGCATCTGGGCGGCCCAGCTGGGTTCCCCGGCTTCGATTAAGTCGCGGTAGCGCACCAGTTCGGGGGCGTCGGCGCTGCTGTCCGGGGGAAGCACCTGGGCCAGGTCTTCCACGGCGACGGCCCTGAGTTGCAGCCAGCAGCGATCCAGAAGCACCACGGGAAGCTGGCCGTGCCACTGGCGGGCCGCCCCAAGCAGCTGGTGCCACTGGCCCAGTTGGTCCCTTTGGCGACCGGTGAATTGCGGTAGGCCCGGGGGCCGGCTGGGGCGGAGGCGCTGGGGCATAGGGCGAGGCTATGGCCAATCCGGGGTCTTTCGCATCACCAGATGGTCATCACTGGATGGTGATCACCAGATGTTGGCGCCGGTTGAAATCAACAGGGCTCCATTGATCAGCACGATCACGCCAGCGGAACTCCAGCCCACCAGCTGCAGCCAGCGGGGGGCCACCAGCTCGCCCATGAGGTTGGGTTGGCTGCAAAGCCACACCAGGGGAATGGCCGCAAACGGGAGTTGCAAGCTCAACAACACCTGGCTGAATACCAGCAACTTGTTGATACCCAAATCCCCCAGCACGATCACCGTCACCATGGCGGGGATCAGGGCCAGGCACCGGGTCAGTAGGCGTCGTTGCCAGTCGGGCAAGCGGATGTTGAGAAACCCCTCCATCACCACCTGGCCCGCCATCGTGGCGGTCAGGGTCGAACTTTGGCCCGATGCCAGCAGGGCAATTCCAAACAGCACACTCGCGATCGATGTGCCCAAGATTGGCGTCAGCAGGTGATAAGCCTGGCTGAGATCGGTGACCGGCGGACCGGGCCGTCCATAGAAGCTGCCCCCGGCTAAAACCAAAATGGCGGCGTTCACAAAAAACGCCAGGCTGAGGGCGAGCAGGGCATCCAGGGTGCTGAATTTGAGGGCTTTCTTGCGGCCTTCACGTTCGCCTTGTTTCCGGCCGTCCTGCTTGGTTTCCCACTGGCGGGATTTCACCAGCGATGAATGCAAGTAAAGGTTGTGGGGCATCACCGTGGCCCCCAAAATCCCGGCCGCGAGAAACAGTTCTTCCCCATTGAGCAGGGTGCTGGCCTGGGGGATGAATCCCTGGCCGATGGCTGGCCAAGAAGGCTGCAGCAACAGGAGCTCCACGGCAAAGCAACCGCCAATGAGGGCCACCATGGCGATCACCACCGCTTCCAGCCGGCGGATGCCCCACCGCTGCAGCAACAGCAAGAGCAGGGTGTCGAGGGCCGTTAGGGCCACTCCCCAGGGAAGGGGCAGCCCGAAGAGCAGCTGGAGGGCGATGGCACTGCCCACCAGTTCCGCTAAATCGCAGGCCACGATGGCGAGCTCCGCCAGGAGCCACAGGGGGATGCGCAGGGGGGAAGGCAGGGCCTTGGCGCAGGCCTCGGCCAGGTCGAGCCCCGAGGCAATGCCGAGCCTGCAACAGAGCGATTGCAGCACCATGGCCATCAGGCTGGAGACGCCCACAACCCACAGAAGCTTGTAGCCGAAGTGCGATCCGGCTGCGAGGTCGGTGGCCCAATTGCCTGGGTCCATGTAGCCGACAGCCACCAGGTAGCCAGGTCCGAGCACCCGCAGGAAGGTGGCCAGGCCGGACCCGTCTGCCGGCACCCAGACCGTGGATTGCCGCCCCTGGCTTCGATCTTCCGCGGTTGGGGATTTCACGCCCGCACGTTAGGGAAGGCCTCGCAGCGGCATGGGCGCCTGGGCGATGCTGGGACCAGCGCCCCCTGCCCGTGCCCCACTCCCCGTCGCGAGCTTGGCCCTGGTGGCCGTTGTTGCCCCTGTATCCCTATGGGCAGCGGCGCACCCTGATTCGGGAATTGATTCCCGGCCAAGTCTGGAGTTTTGAGCAACTCCAGGGCGTGTTTTATGTGGCTGTGCCGATCCGGATGACCGTGCTGCGGGTCCAGGACGGCCTGGTGCTCTATGCCCCCGTGCCGCCCACCGGGGAGGTCCGCGAGGGCCTCCGGGCGTTGGAGGCGTTGTATGGGCCGGTGTGCACGATCGTGTTGCCGACGGCCTCAGGCCTGGAGCACAAGTTGCCCGTGCCGGCGATGGCGCGGGCGTTCCCGGCGGCCACGGTGTGGGTGACCCCCGGTCAGTGGAGCTTCCCCTGGCGCCTTCCCCCGAGCTTTTTGGGCTTCCCCTTGGGCCGTACCAAGGTGCTGTTTGACCAGGGCCTGCCCCATGCCGCTGAGTTGCATTGGGAGTTGTTGGGCCCCCTCGATCTCGGATTGGGCTCCTTTGTGGAGGTGGCCTGCTTGCACCGGGCCAGTGGCTGCCTTTTGGTGACCGATGCCTTGGTGGGCATCGGCCCAACCCCGCCCAGCCTGTTCGATGGGGATCCCCGCCCGCTTCTGTTTCACGCCAGGGAGCGGGGGGATGAGCCCTTGCTGGACACCCCGGAGCGCAGGCAGCTGGGCTGGCAACGGCTGGTGCTGTTTGCCTCCTACCTGCGCCCCGCAAGCCTGCAGGTGCCGGGTTGGCTGGAGGTTTGGGCCGATGCGTTTGCCCCTGGCCTCCGGATGCCCGCTGCCTATTTCGGGCTCTACCCCTTCCGCTGGCAGCCCAACTGGGTGGAGGAGTTCCGAGCCCTGGTGCCCGATGGGGGGATTCGGATTCAGGTGGCACCGATCCTGGAGCGCTTGGTGTTTCCGCGCTCGCGCGCTGCCCTGCTCGAGTGGATCAGGCGTCTGGCGGCGGCCCAGGAGGTGCGGTGGTTGGTGCCGGCCCACTACGAGGCTCCGGTGGGATGTTCGCCAGAGTTGCTCAAAGCCCTGGCCGATGGCTTGGAACAACGCCCCTGGGCGCCGAATGGGGGCAGTTGGGCCTATCTGGCCAGCATTGATGAGCGACTAGTAAGACTCAAACTGGTGCCTGGGGACTCCGCTGGCAACGATGGATAGACGAATCCTTAGGGCGAAAGCTCAGCCCAACAACTCAGGTCAAAAACTCAGAGGTTGAGCTCGCCGGGATCGCTGTCCAGTTCATGGTCGAGTTCCCCGTTGCCCAGGAGGGAGGCTTCCAGCTCCATGCGCTGCTCCATCTGGCGCAGGAAGTAGCCCGTCATCATCGCTGAGGCCAACAGACCGCCGAGGTTTTCGCGGTTGGTCTGGATTTTGACCTCAAATTGTTCGCCGGGAAGCATGCCCAGCAGGCCCTGGACGTTGTGGCGAATGATGTCTTGGATGTCACCGCTGGCAGAACGGGCAACCCGCTGCAACACATCCGGAGACTGCTCCTGGAGGTACTGGATCAGCGAATTACTGCTGATCGCCTCGTTGTCGGTCGTCAGGAACTCCGGGTTGAACATCTCCGGTGTGCTCTGCGTCACGACCTTCACCCTACCCCAGCTCTGCTGGCTTGAGGGTTGGTGCCGTTGGGGCGGACAACCGAATCCGGCCCAAACGCTGCAAGGGCCAGTAGCGGACAACGGCCGTGCCAATCAGGTCGGCGCTGGGCAGGGGTCCCCAGATGTGGGAATCAAGGCTGGCATTGCGGTTGTCCCCCATTACCAGCAGGTGCTCGGGGGGCACCGTGATGGGGGCCATCGCGTAATCCATGGCTTCGGCTGCCCAATCGGGTTCGGCCGGAGCCCCGTTGCGCCAGAGCTTGCCGTCCTTGACCTCCACGGTGTCCCCAGGGCGCCCCACCACCCGCTTGATTAGGGCCGCCTTGGGGTCGTAGCCGGCCCCAACCAGCACCTCTGGGGATCGAAACACCACCACCGTGCCGATTTCCAACGGGACCTGCAGCTTGGGCCGCAGTTTCTCCACCAGGATCCGGTCCTGCAATTGCAGGGTGGGCAGCATCGAGCCCGACGGGATCCAGCGGGGCTCGATCACTCCCCAACGCAGCAGCAGGGCCACCGCCACCCAGGCCACCAGTGGCAACACCTGGCGGCGCAGCGTGGTGACGAAAGGGGCCTTGGGCGGTGCTTCGCTCGTCAAGGGGAAGGGAGAAGATGGTGGGCCCATCCTGCTGGGCTCCGGTTTGGAGTTGCCCCAACCCTTGGATCCAGGTCCCAATCAAGAGTTACGCAATCTTGAGGCCAGCCTTGGGTTGCTGCGGGCTTTGGTGGCTGAGGGATTGGGGCAAATCGTGCTCTGTCCTGGCAGTCGCTCCGGCCCCTTAGCAGTGGCTGCGGCCCTGTTGGAGGGCCCATCGCTGCAGCTGGTGACCGCCCTCGACGAGCGCTCGGCGGCGTTTTTCGCCCTGGGTTGGGGGCGAGCCTCCGGCCAGCCCGCGGCGGTGATCACCACCTCCGGTACGGCCGTGGCCAACCTGCTGCCCGCGGTGGTGGAGGCCGATTTTGGCGCGATCCCCCTGTTGCTGATCACGGCGGATCGCCCAGCCCAGCTCAAGGGTTGTGGCGCCAACCAAACGGTCAACCAGGAAGCGTTTTTGGCGGCCAACGTGCGCTGGCTTGCCCAGGTGCCTGCCGATGGACGCCCTGAGGGCCTGGCCGGCTTGGCCCCCGAGGCCGCCCTCGCCTTGGCCAGCCAAGCCCTGGGGGCCTGCCGGGGCAGCGCTGAGCACCCGCCGGGGCCGGTCCATCTCAATGTGGCTTTGGCGGAGCCCCTGCACGCCGATGGCCAGGCCCTGGTGGCGGCGGCAGGGGCCTTGCAATCCGCCCTGCTCGGCGCTCCTGCCCAGGCCAAGCCTGGTGGTGCAGCCGCGCCGATCGCCCCTGGTGCAGCCCCTTTTGTCGTTGAACCAGTGGGTTTGCTGGG
>CANHGA010000091.1 GCA_947460085.1 Synechococcaceae cyanobacterium | reverse complement strand
TGAGCCGCATCGGACCTTGGACGTCTTGAATGGCCCCCAGTCTCAATGGCTCCTAAGGCCTGGCACCCATGAAGATCCTGGTGATGGGCGGAACCCGCTTTGTGGGCAAACCCTTGGTGGATCACTGGCTCCAGGCCGGCCACCAATTAACCCTGTTCACCAGGGGAAACAATTCCGTACCCCCGGGGGTGGAACACCTGGTGGGCGATCGCACCAGGGCCGATGCCCTGGAGCAGCTTGCCGGCCGCAGTTTTGACGTGATCGCCGACACCTCCGGCCGCAGCCTGGAGGATTCCAAGGGAGTGATTGAGCGCACGGGCAGCCCAAATCACCGGTTTTTGTATGTGAGCTCGGCTGGTGTGTACGCCGACAGCCAGCTGTGGCCCCTCCACGAGGACAGTCCCACGGATCCCGCCAGTCGCCACGCCGGCAAGGCGGAAACCGAGGCTTGGCTTCGCAGCCAGGGGATCCCCTTCACCAGTTTCAGACCCACCTACATCTACGGACCCGGCAACTACAACCCTGTGGAGAGCTGGTTCTTTGATCGGATTGTCCATGGCCAGTGCGTGCCCCTGCCTGGCGATGGCAGCACCATCACCCAACTGGGGCATGTTGAGGATTTAGCCACGGCCATGGCCCGCTCGATCGAGGTGGATGCGGCCGCCAATCGCATCTACAACTGCACCGGCGCCCAGGGCATCACCTTCCTTGGCTTGGTGGAAGCCGCGGCCCGGGCCTGCGGCAAGGACCCTTCCAGCGTGGAGATTCGCAGGTTCGATCCGGCCCGCTTGGATCCCAAGGCCCGCAAGGCGTTTCCGTTAAGGCTGGCCCACTTCCTCACCGATATCCATCGGGTGCAGCGGGAGCTGGCCTGGCAGCCGGCCTTTGATCTCGATCGGGGCCTGGCCGACAGCTTCACCAACGACTACGCCAAGCGCATGCCCACCACGGTGGATTTCAGCTTGGATAGCGCCCTTCTCGGCTGATTGGAACCGGATCTGGCACTCAAGCTTTGCGCAGATAGCCAAGGGCCGAACTGAGGGCCAGCCCCAAAGACGGCCAGAACAGCCACCAGCCCAGCCCGTGCATCCAGCCCGCCAGGGCTGGAGAGAGCCCGAGGCCCAATCCCCAGCTCGCCGGCCACAGCAACAGCAGCAGGGCTGCAAATTGCAAAATGGTTTTGGCCTTGCCGCCAGGGGACGCCGGGCCCCCTGAGCTCTGGTTAGCCCGCCAGCCTGAGATCAGCAACTCACGGGCCAGCAGGAGCCACACCGCCCAGAGGGGTAAAACCCCACTGGCCCCAAGCCAGAGCAAGGGAGCGGTGATCAGGATTTTGTCGGTGAGGGGATCGAGCCTGGCGCCCCAAACCGATCCGCCACCGGCCCTGCGGGCCAGCCAACCATCGGCGGCATCACTGAGGCCACCAAGGGCGAGCAAGATCCAGGCCAGGGCTGGCTGGCCGGCGGCGAGGGCAAGCAAAAGCGGCAATCCCACCAGGGCCCGACCCACCGTGAGGCCATCGGCGAGTTTGCGCATGCTGGTGGACCCCATTCAATTGCCCAGGCTCGGCCCCAGAATGCCTGCAGTTCAGCAACTTGGCCCGTGGTGCAACAGTCGGTTTCCGCAGTGATGTCAGCTCCGGTGTTGACGGTGACGGCGGATAGCCTCCTGCAACAGGCCGTTCAGCTGATGAGCGACCACCACATCAGTGGCCTGCCTGTGGTTGATGCAGCCGGTGTGCTGGTGGGTGAGCTCACCGAGCAGGACCTCATGGTGCGGGAAAGCGGGTTTGATGCGGGCCCCTACGTGATGCTGCTTGATTCCGTGATCTATTTGCGCAATCCCCTCCAGTGGGACAAGCAGGTTCACCAGGTCTTAGGCAACACCGTTGGCGAGGTGATGAGCCACCAGCCCCATACCTGCAGTAGCGACCTCTCCCTACCTTTGGCCGCCAAGTTGCTCCATGAGCGCAGTACCCAGCGCCTGTTTGTGCTCAACGACCAGAAACAGCCCGTGGGCGTGCTGACCCGGGGCGACGTGGTCCGTGCCCTTGCCACTGCGGGCTGAGCCAGGGTTAAGGCTGAGCCAGGGTTAAGGCGGCGCTGGTAAGGCCGGCGGTGGGGGTGCCCCGGGGCTTGGGGCCCCCACGGTGGGGCCTGGGTCTGTCTCCGTTCGGCTGCCCGCCGGCAGGGTTGCCCCATCGCCATCGCTGGCGGTTGGGGGGATGGGCGGCGCGTCGAGTTGGGCCCCGTCGGGCAGCAACAGCGGGGCTGGCAAGTCGGCGGGTAGGCCCAGGCTGTCGATCCCAGGGTCCGCATTACTTCCCGCTTTGTTCGCCTCCTCCTGACGTTGTTGCAGGGCCAGGGGATCGGCGCTGATAGGCGTTTCCCGAAAGGGGGAATTAGCACCAGGTTTCTGACCATCACGGCCCCTGGGAGCCCAGATCAGCCGGGCGATGGGTTCCACCCCCCGTTCCATGAGCCGGTTGAACCCGGCTAGGGCCCGATCCACCAGTTGTCCCCCCAGGGTTTGGCCGCATTGGAATGGATTACCGCAGCCCTGGGGCCCACTGGCGCTGGCCAAATGGGTGAGGAGTGAGCCCTGCAAGAGCGAGGACCGGCTACTCAGCCGCAGCAGGTAGGGCACATGGACAAAGCTGGTGGCCCCACCGCTGATCCAATTGGCATCGGCATCACTGAAACCCTTCACCCCAGGGATGATGAACCGGCTTTTTGAGGCATGGTCGGGCAGATAGGCGGCCCGTAGGCCCCGGCGACGGGCGAGGTCGCGGGTTTGCTCGAGGGTGAGGCCATCTCGGCTCATCAACACCTCGATGCGGCCATCGGGACGCAGTCCGTAGGCCATGCGAATCCTGGGCAGGAAATAGCGGATCTGCTGCCCCATGCTGATGCTGTAGGCCCCTTTGTAGGCCGCGGGGGGCTGTTCCAGGTCGTTGTACAGGCTGTGCAGCCCCCCCACAAACGACTCGAATTCCTGGGCCCGAGCTGTGGTCAGTTCCCCATAGCCAAAACTGACGCTGCCGTCGTGGCGGATGCCCATGAAGGCCCGTTGGCGAGCCGCCGTGCGGTTGCGGCCCCGCCAGATGCGGTCGCCAAATTTGATATCTCCCAGGGGAACCGTGGTTTCCCGCCCCAGGCCATCGACCTGGCGCTCGTACATCGGCCCCGAGAAGAAGGCCAGGGCCGAGCGGTCGCTAAAGGCCTGTTGCTCCTGGTCCCAACCCTCGAGCAAATCGATCTTCACCGCCCGCGGATCAAAATCCAGGGCGTAGCTTTCGCTATCGGGGAGATAGCGAAAGGGCAGGCCATCGGCGGCGGTGACGAGCGGTGCCCCCCCCTGGCGTTTGGCCTCTGGCAAGGGTGGGGCAATGGCCACCAGGAAGACCAATAACCCCGCGGGAATAGCCACGATTAAGGAGCGTTTGCGCTTCCAAACGGGCCGTTTGGCCGATCGTCGTAACTGGCGCAGGTCCAGGGCGCTTAGCCCCACACCATTGCTTTGGCTGGCCTTGCTTTGGCTGGCCCTACTCTGGCTGGCCTTGGCTTGGGTTTCTGGCGCTAGCGGGGTGAGGGTTTCCACGCAGGAGGGTTACCACGACACGTTGGCGGCTTGGGCCAGCGGCCAGGGAAGATCACGTTGGGAGCCGATGGCACCCGCCGTCAAGTAAGCCCCATGCCCCTGCGGTAGGCAGGGCGCGCTTGGGTTGCCGTGATCGTGGCCCGCACATGGGGATAGGGCTCCAGATCGAGCTGGGGAAAAAAGATCGGCAGGTAGGCCAAGTAGGCATTCACCGCACAGTCAGCCACGCCCCAACTCCCCGGCTCACCCCCCATCAGCGACCGTCCCCCGGCCAGCTGTCCATCCAGCACCTCCATGAGCCGCGGGAACTCCTTGTCCCGGTTGGCTGGCACAAACAGGGCCACGGCCAGGGTGGCATTGGCAAACAGGATCCATTGGGCAGCCAGGGCCCGCTTGGCGGCGGCTTCCTCGCCGCTGCCCGTGAATTCATGGCCGTGGCGATCGGCCAGGTGCAGCAGGATGGCGCCGCTTTCGAACAGGGTCAGAGGCCCGCCACCGGGGGATTGCAGGCTGCTGTCCACCAGGGCCGGCAGCTTGGCAAAGGGGTTGATGGTTTTGAAGGCCGGTTGCTTGTGCTCACCCGCTTCCATATCCACGTGATGCCAGGTGTAGGGAATTCCCCTTTCCTCCAGGTACCAGCGGGGCATGGACGCGCGGCTGCGGGCGCCGCCGTAAAGGGTCAGGCTCATCGCTGGTGGGGCATCAGTGAAAGCATCATCAGTAGGGGTGGCCCCTCGCTGGAGGACCTGGGCACGGGCGCCGGTGATAATTCTTGGATTCAAGTCTCCGATGCCATGACCATTGCCCTGCTGATTGCCCTGGCTGGTTCCCTGGCGCTGATGGCCTTCATCGTTAAAAAACTCGAAAAGGCGGCTTAGGCACTCATGGCGAGCATTTTCTGAATCGGGGCTAGGGCTTTAAGGCGCAGCTGCTCCTCCATTTCGATGGCGGGGGAGAGGGTTTCCAGGCAGTGCCACACCTTCTCCAGGGTGTTGAGCCGCATGTAGGGGCAGGCGTTGCAGCTGCAGCCGTCGGCTCCTGGAACCTCAAAGAATGTCTTATCCGGAACCTGCAAGCGCATTTGGTGCAGGATCCCGGGCTCCGTGAGCACGATGAAACTGGGCGCCGAGCTGGCGCCAGAGCGGCGGAGCAGGGCACTGGTGGAGCCGATGAAATCGGCTAGATCGAGCAGGTGTTGCTGGCATTCCGGATGGGCCAGCACTTCAGCTTGGGGATGCTCGAGCTTCAACTGCAGCAGCGCCTGCTCGCTAAAGGTTTCGTGCACGATGCAGCTTCCCGGCCAGAGGGTGAGTTCCCTGCCGCTTTGGGATTGCACCCAGCGACCCAGGTTTTGATCGGGGCCAAACAGGATCGGCCGATCAGCGGGCAGTTGCTTCACCAGGGCGACCGCATTGCTGCTGGTGCAAATCAAATCGCTCTGGGCCTTCACGGCGGCGGAGCAATTGATGTAGCTCACGGTGATGTGGTCGGGGTGCTCTGCCCTGAAGGCGGCAAAGGCATCGGCCGGACAGGCATCGGCCAGGCTGCAACCTGCCTCCAGATCGGGGATCAGCACCGTTTTGGCGGGGCTGAGGATCTTGGCCGTTTCGGCCATGAAGTGGACCCCGCAAAACACGATGACCTCAGCGTCGGTGCCGGCGGCCTGACGGGAGAGCTCAAGGGAATCACCGATGAAATCAGCGATGTCCTGGATGGCTCCCTCTTGGTAGTAGTGGGCCAGAATCACAGCCCTGCGCTGCCGCTTGAGCTCTGCGATGGCCGCGGGGAGTTCGGCGGCAGGGGGACAGCCCCTGGATGGGCCAGAACTGGACTGGGGGGGATGGGCAGAGGTGAAAATCAACCGTTGCCTAGCTGATGCAGGATGGAACGAGCCTAGGCATTCGGTGTTAGCAGATTTGAGAATCGCCATCGCCGGAGATCTTCACGGTGCTTGGGACCATTCCGACCACAACTTGCTGGCGATCCTGAAGCCCGATGGGCTCCTGGTGGTGGGCGATCTCAGCGACGGTCACCAACGCATCCCGTCGTTGTTACGCCAGCTCAAGCTCCCGGTGGCTTGCGTTCTGGGCAACCACGACACCGGAAAGGATTCATCGGGCCGCACCCTGCAGCGCCAAATTGAGGCCCTCGGCCCCCTCCACTGCGGTTGGGGGTTGTGCCAATGGCCGGGTCTGGCCGTCGTTGGGGCCCGGCCGGCTTCAGCGGGTGGGGGTTTCCATCTCTCCCAAGCCGCCCTGTCTGCCTTTGGTCCGGTCACCCTGCAGCAATCGGTCGATCGGATCACCACGGCAGCCATGGCGGCCGACCCAGAGTTCCCCTTTGTGTTGTTGGGCCACAGCGGTCCCACGGGGCTGGGCAGCGAGGCAACGGCCCCCTGCGGCCGCGACTGGAAGCCTCCAGCCATGGACTGGGGCGACCAGGACCTGGCCCTGGCGATTCAGCAGATCCGTCGCCATCGCCCCGTGCCCCTGGTGGTCTTTGGCCACATGCACCACGCCCTCAGGCGCGGCCAAGGTGACCGGGTTAGCTTCTGCCGCGACCGGGCCGGTACGGCCTACCTGAATACGGCCTGCGTGCCCCGCCATGGCAGCGATGCCGCTGGCCGTGACCTGCGCCATTTCAGTTGGGTTGAATTTTCAGGCCAGCAGCTGGTCCATGTCAGCCACCGTTGGTATGGCCTGGGTGGTGACTTGCTCTACGAAGAGCGGCTGTTCGAAGTGCCTGCAGATGCCCGGTTGGACGCCCCCCAGCTGTCGCTGTGCTGATCGTTGCCTGCATCAGTGCCCACGGCTTTGGCCACGGCTCCCGTTCGGCTGCGGTTTTGGCCGCCTTGCACCAGCTCGAACCCCATTGGCGCCTGGTGATTTCGAGCGCCCTACCGCCCGACTTTTTGACCATGGCCCTGGGCCCGGTGCCGTTTGAGCACCGCCCCTGCCAGTGGGATGTGGGTGTGGTGCAGGCCGATGCCCTGGGCGCCGATCCGGAGGCCACCCTCGAGGCCCTGGAACGCTTGGAGCAACGGCTGCCAGGGCAAATCGAGGCAGAGGCCACCTGGTTGCTGGCCCAGGGAGAGCCAGTCCTGGTGTTGGGTGATGTGCCCCCGGCCGCTGCGCTTTTGGCCCAGCGCCTCGGCGCCCCCCTGGTTTGGTTGGCCAGCTTTGGCTGGGATGCCATCTATGGCGCCATGGGGCCCGCGTTCGAGCGTTGGAGCCGCCAGGCCCTTGGCCTCTACCGCCAGGGGCAATGGCTCCTGGCCTGCCCCCTGGCCATGCCGATGGCCTGGGGGATTCCCCACGTGCAACTCGGTTTGACGGCGGGCAAGCCCCGGCTTCAGGCCGGTGAACTTGCCCGCCAGTTGGATCTCCCGGGGAAGCCTGAGCGGTGCGTTTTGATCAGTTTTGGGGGCCTGGGAATCGACTTCGATCCCCAACTGCTAGCGCTCTGGCCAGACCATGTGTTCGTGGGGCCGAACCCAGCGTTGGCCCTCGCACCCAACGGCCGGCTCCTGCCGAAGGGGGTGCGGCCCTTGGAGGTGATGCCCCACTGCCGGCGCCTAATCACCAAGCCTGGGTACAGCACGTTTTGTGAGGCCCTGGAGCTGGGTCTCGGTATCCATGGGGTCCATCGCGATGGCTTCGCCGAGGCAGCCGTGTTGGAGCTCGCCCTGCAGCGCCATGGGCAGCACCGGCTGTTGAGCCAAGGCCAGTGGCAACGGGGTGAATGGCAACTCGACCAACCCCTGCTCCCCCCCCAGGGGCAACCCCTGCCCGGCGGTGGCTGCGAGCAAGCTGCTGGGACCCTCAGCGGATTCGCGGCAGCCGGGGATGGTTTTTCGCTTCAATCGAGGGGCCAATTATTCGATTGGCACTGAACGCCTCGATGTTGGTGATGATGATGGGCACATTGGGGGCACATCCAACCCTTCCTTTTTAACAACTTTCAATCCCAAATCCCAACTGCGACAACAGCAGAATCCCCTAGCGGTATCTGGCTGTATCAAGCGCTGCAAGTTTGCATTAATGGCGTTTTTGGGGTTGGGATTTTGTTCTTCGCTTGTTGAACGGTTTGCTGTTACCCCGCCTCAGCTCGATTGTCGTTTTCACGGTTGCCGCCGCCGCTCCCGGCGGCCTTGGCGCTGCCCCCGCCCAGGCCCAGGCTGAGCAACCGAGTACTGAGCAACTCACGACAGAAAAAACAAGTACAGAGCTGCTGTTTCGTTTGCCCCCGCCAGCACCGCTGATCTTCGCCATCACCCCGGAGCGCAGGGCCCTGCTCAACACCATCCGCTAT